>JALQTQ010000121.1 GCA_023263995.1 Akkermansiaceae bacterium
CTTGCGGGGCGAGGGAGTTTTCGGTGGCCTGCCCGAGCAGGGAGGATAAGGCGAGCGAGCCGAAGCCACAGCCGGCGGATTTCAGGAATTGGCGGCGATCGGGAATCATGGTCAATCAGTCGATGAAGCGGAAGTCGAGGCAGGAGAAGAGGGTTTGGCAGAGTTGGGTCCAGGCTTCCTCCTGCTCTTCGGGAGGGAATTCACCGAGGAAACCGACGGTGGTGAGTCTTTCGCTTTCGCTGGGCGGTCGCGAGAGGATGAGTTGGTAGGCCTGCTCCGCTGTGGCCTTTTCGGCCATCAGTCGTTGGGCTGTTTGTGCTGCTTGCTCGCGGATGAACGGACTGTTCATGAGAAAAAGGGCCTGGGTCGGCAGGTTGGTGACGGGGCGACGGCCCACCACGAGATTCGGGTTGGCAACGTCGAAGACTTCAAAAAGATCGAGGGTGGAATTTCGAAGCCAGGGGACGTAGACGCTGCGGCGCCTGCTTTTGATTTCGTAGTTCAGGTCGTATTTCCCCGGCTTGTGAAGGGTGGGACCACCTCGCTCCGGGTCAAGCTGGCCACTGATGGTCAGGATGGCATCGCGGATGGCCTCACCTTCCAGTCGCTTGCGGTGGGCGCGGCCAAGGAGGCGGTTTTCGGGATCGCGGTCGTGATCGACCAGCGAAGATTGCCGGTAGCTTTTACTGAGGACGATGGCGCGAATCAACGATTTCACCGACCATTTGTTTTTGGTGAAGCGGATAGCCAAGTGGTCGAGGAGTTTAGGGTGGCTGGGGAGTTCCCCGGTGCGTCCGAAGTTATCGGTGGTGCGGACGAGGCCTTCGCCGAGGAGGTGTTTCCAAATGCGGTTGACCATCACGCGGGCCGTGAGGGGATGGTCGGGGCTGGCGATCCAGTCGGCGAGCTGGAGGCGACCAGACTGGTCGGGTGGGATCACGGCCTTGTGACCCGGTGTGCTGGCCACCGTGAGAAATCCCCGGGGGACCTTCTTTCCCTTGTTGCGGACCTGGCCTCGGATGCGGATGTGAGCGTCCCCCACGACATCCGCCTCAGAGGCCGCCATCGCCATCGCTTCACCTTTGGCCAATCGGGCAACGAGAGCTTTATGTTCCTGTTCGAGACTCTTGATCTCGTCGGCGGGTGGTTGTTCTCCGCTCTTGAGTGCGGAGATCTGGCTGTCGAGCAGGGCAATCTTTTCGCGCAGGGTAATCCGCGCAGGCGTTTCAGGAACTGCCAGCTTGGTGGTCGCAAAGGAGGTCACTCCGGAGGCCGCGCTCCCACGACCCATCGAGCGAGTGCTCTCGAAGATGCCGGCCAAAGCGTAATAGTCGCTGGTCGGAATCGGATCGAACTTGTGATCGTGGCAGCGGGCGCAGCCCAAGGTCATCCCGAGAAAGGTCCGGCCCACAGTGTCGATTTGTTCGTCGACAAACTCCGCTTTGAGAAGCTCGTGATCCTGCAACTCATAGTTCATGGGGCCAAGGACAAGGTAGCCGCTGGCGATGAGCGCCTCGTTTTTCTCCTCGGGCGACGAAGCCGGCAGGATGTCACCCGCAAGGTGCTCGCGAATGAGTTGGTCGAAGGCTTTGTCCTTGTTGAAGGAGCGAATGACGTAGTCACGATAGCGCCAGGCATCGGGAAAGATCATCGAACGGCCGCCGCCGCTCGATTCCGCAAAGCGGGTGACATCGAGCCAGTGCCGTCCCCATCGTTCCCCGAATTCGGGTCGGGCGAGGAGGTCATCGACGACTTTTTCGAAGGCCTCGGGCGAGGAGTCGGTGAGGAAGTCTTGCATTTCCCGGGGCGAGGGTGGGAGCCCGATGAGATCGTAAAAAGTGCGCCGTAAGAGGGTGCCTCGCGGAGCAGGTGGGGCCGGCGCGAGCGCTTCCTTTTCGAGGCGGGCCAAAATGAAGTGGTCGATCGGGTCGACGGGCCAGGTTGGGTCCTTGACCTCCGGGAGCGGCGGATCGACCGGTGGTCGGAAGGACCAAAATTCCCGCCCCGCCGCCAAATCAATTGTGGCCTCTCGGCGAGTGACCTTGCCTTCCCGGGGATCGGGGGCTCCCATCGCGATCCACTCGGTCAAACGAGCGATCTCCCCGTCGGACAGCTTGGTCTTGGGAGGCATCTCGAGGTCGCCATTGAGATGGGAGACCGCTTTGACAAGAAGAGACTCCTCGGGCTTCCCGGGAATGACGGCTGGACCGGAATCGCCGCCGGTCTGCCAGCCTTGCCGGGTGTCGAGGAGGAGCGCGGCCTTGATTTGATCAGCACCGGTCGAGTGGCACTCGTAACAATGCTCGATGAGCAAGGGGCGGATGTGGGTCTCGAAAAAGTGCAAACCCTCGGAGGTTCCGGGCTCCGCAAACAGGCCCGACGCCGAAAAGGCGACGGCCGTGAAAGAGGACAAAACAAGGCGCATGAGACCAGATCAGGGAAACTTCCCACCATTCCTGCGAACTGGGAATCAGGCGTCAAGCGAGAAGCGCCCGAGTGAGATACGGCGCAGGGAAATTGAAGCTGTCCCTGCGGCCGTTTTTTTGTAGATTTTCATGATGAAATTCGGAGTGACCCTGGGGTTTATTTTCGCCCTGCAGGCTGCCTTGACGATGGCAAACGAGAAGGTGATTGCAGAGATTCTTCCTTCTCCATCGGAGTCGGCTTGGCTGGAAATCGATTGGAAGACCGACCTCTGGGAAGCCCGACGGGAAGCGGTCCGCACCGGAAAGCCCATCTATCTTTGGGAGATGGATGGCCACCCGCTCGGCTGTGTCTGAAACAACGGCGTGACCGACAGGTTGTTGGTCTTTTCGGATCCCGAGGTGCAGAAGCTGCTCAAGGACAAGTTCGTCGCGGTGACCGGGGATGACTGGTTCCAGCGCCGACGCAATGATGACGAGGGGGAATTCTTCCGCGCGGTGGTCGCACAGAGCCCACGCCGGGAGAGCCACACCAAGCAGGGGCACTACGTGCTCACCGCCGGAGGAAAATTCCTCGGTTTCAACAACAACCGCGGCCCGGAACGTCGTCTGAAGATGATGCGTGAGGCTCTCGAAAAATGGGAGGAGCTGCGCGATTCGGAAAAAGGGCTCGAGGTTCCCGGGCAGGGAAAGGTGGACGGACGTTACCACCCGGAGCTTCCGGAAGGAGCTCAGATCGTGAAGGTTTTCACCCGGTGTCTTGAAGAAGAGGAAGGAAAGCTGCGGAAGATGTCGGATGGCCAGGTGGGCCACCAGGCTGCCGTCGATCACCTCTGGTTGCGTCGGGAGGAGATCGCCGAATTTGGCCGGTTGTTGGCCTCGGGCGGTGGCGAGTTTCCGCAAGATGTGGCGGTGCGCATCGCGAAGTTCCACCTCCTCGACAACACTCGTGGTGAGCCCCGGAGCTGGAAGAAGGACGAGATCAAAGAGTGGTCGCTCAAAGTCGATGCCCAAGGAGTGATCAGCGGGAGTTTCGCGATCGCTTCCAATGACGAGACGATGGGCTATCGGGGGACGATTAAGGGTCGCTTGGTCGTTTCCGGTGGCCGGCTGGAACACTTCGAGGCCCTCGTGCTCGGAAAGCATTGGGGCGAGAGTCAATACACCCGCGGAGCGCGCCCCGGCAAAACCCCGCTCGGCCAGTTCTTCCGCTTGAACGAAGGCAAGCTCGCCCGCGACCGCATCCCGCCCCAAGGCATCCGCTGGGCCCCGGGGTATTGGGAGCCGGAGGGTTGAGGTGGGTTGGCGAAGAGATCTGGCGGGACGCATCGCATGCTCGGGGGATTGAACTCCCCTTTCATCACGACGAAGTGTTCGTCTGGCGAAACAAGGTGGGAGTTGAGTTTTTGAGCGGGAGGGCCTATTTCCCGGGGGCAATGTCGGTGGAAACGGTTGAGCTTGTGTTGAGTCCGGCGGAGGCGGGGGATGAGAAGCTTTGGGCAAAAAGGGTGGCTCGGAAGTTGCGGATGAAGCCGGAGCGAGTGAAGGAGGTGCGCCTCCTCAAGAAGTCGCTCGATGCGCGGAAGCGTCCGGTCAACTATCGTTTGCGGCTGGAGGTGGGAATCGATGCTCCCTTGCCGAATGAAGCTCCCTTGCGGTGGGAGGGGCCGAAAGTGGGTGAGGGAGCAGAGCAAGTGGTGATTGTGGGGTGCGGTCCGGCGGGAATGTTTGCGGCCTTGCGTTGCCTGGAGTTGGGATGGAAACCGGTCGTGCTGGAGCGGGGCAAAGATGCCTCGGCGCGGCGATTCGATCTCGCTCCCATCTTGCGGGAAGGTCGGGTGATTGAGGAATCGAATTATTGTTTTGGGGAGGGCGGGGCTGGCACCTTTTCAGACGGCAAGCTCTACACCCGGGCCACCAAACGTGGGCCGGTGGCCGAGATTTACCGGACCCTCGTGACCCACGGGGCACCCGAGCAAATCCTCGTCGATGCCCATCCGCATATTGGCTCCAATCTCTTGCCCAAGGTAGTGATGGCAATGAGGGAGTCGATCCGGATGGCCGGGGGCGAGGTCCACTTTGGGGCCAAGGTGATCGAGTTTTTGGAATCGGGCGGGCGGCTGGTGGGGGTGGCTACGGATGATGGGCGGGAGTTTCGCGGAAAGGCGGTGATTTTGGCGACCGGGCACTCGGCGCGAGACATTTACGCCTTGTTGCAGAAGCGGCAGGTCCTCATGGAGGCCAAGCCTTTCGCGGTGGGGGTGCGCATCGAACATCCGCAACCCCTGATCGACCGGGTGCAGTATCATTTGCGAGATGACGAGGAACGGGGGCGCGATTTGCCGGCCTCGCGTTATCGGCTCGCCACACAGGTGAAGGGGCGGAGTGTCCATTCCTTTTGCATGTGCCCGGGTGGGTTTGTGGTCCCGGCTGCCACCGCCAACGATGAAGTGGTGGTCAATGGAATGAGCCTGTCGCGTCGCGATTCACCCTTTGCCAACAGCGGCATGGTAGTGGGGGTCGAGCCGGAGGACGTGAAGGGCTTTGAGGGCAATGATGTCCTCGCTGGGATCAGGTATCAAAAGCATCTCGAACGACTGGCCAAGCAGGCTGGCGGGGGAGGGCAGGTCGCGCCGGGTCAGCGGGTCACTGATTTTTTGGCGGGGCGAGTCACAAAGGAGCTTCCGAAAACGAGCTATTTTCCGGGATTGAATCCGGTGAAGCTGGATGAAGTTTTGCCGGGGGAAATCGGGGAGCGATTGGCAGGGGGATTGCGAAAGTTTGGTCGCATGATGAAAGGCTACACCGGGCCGGAAGCCTTGTTGATTGGGTTTGAAACGAGAACGAGTTCGCCGGTGCGCATCCCGCGGGGTGATGATTTGCAGCACCCGGAACTCAAGGGGCTCTACCCCTGTGGCGAGGGAGCTGGTTACGCTGGCGGCATCGTCTCAGCGGCTCTCGATGGCAGGCGGTGTGCGGAAGCAGTGATCAACGAAAGACGATAAACCATGCGGTTCCTTTGTTGCTACGCCACCCCTGTTTCCAACGAAGAGACTTGCTTCGTGTGAGGGGAAGCTCGGATCGGGCAGAAAGGAAGAGTCCTCCCGACGGGAGGACTACCGGGCCACGTAATCGATGACGAAAACGTCATCGAGGATGGGTTTGGCGAACTTGGTGACGAATGCCTGGTGTGCTTCGTGGGGCAGGTAGACGTCGAGGCCGGCTTGGTCCTTGAAGGTCACGATGAAGCAATGAGTAAAGCCTTTGGCCCGATTCTCGGGGCTCACGTTGGGGCCCCATTCGAAATCCACGATGGTATCGATCTTGCCTTTGAGGGCCGCGAATTCGCTTTCGAGCTTTTTGATTTGGGCGGGCGTCGCTTCTTCCTTGAACTTGAAACAGACAACGTGGCGGAAGGGAGCGGTCATTTCTTTTTTGGTCGCGGGTTTTTCGCCGTGATGGTCGGCAAGGGCCAGAGCGGGAAGGAGAGTGGCGAGTGCAATCGTGATGAACTTCATGCGGAAAGTGTGGGCGGGAAACGAGAGAGTCTCTAGGAAAAAGATGGAGAGTTTCACCTCTCGCCCATCGGGGCCTCTTTTCACGGCCAAGTGGAGACGGGAACGCCGCGAACAGGTTCTTCGGCCTCCCGACGACGAGCCGGCATTTGGTAAAACCAAGAGTTTGGGCTCGATTCAGCTCGCGGACCTCTGCTCGTTCGCAAGCTTAGGCTCAAGGAAAAAGGGAGCGAAAGGAATGAGGGAGCAGATGAAGACCAGACCTGCTCGTTTCATGGGCCACTTCCTCTTTTCCATGGTGAGGTAAAGGAGGACGAGGAAGATCGTGAAGACCCCACCGTGGACCCTCCCGGCAAGGCTCACACTCATCTCATTGCCGAGGAGGCCATTGTGAATGAAGGAAATGTAGCTGAGGATGATCCACGAGACACCGTCGAGGAGAGAAAAGAGACGCAGGAGACCGAGAGGATCTTTGAGCATAGATGGGCGGTGGTGGGGTTACTGAGGTCGCTTTTGAGTGAGCATGAACTCATTGCCTTCGGTGTCGTGGCAGAAGGCGAGGTGGACAAAGCCATCCTCCTCCTCGGGTTCGCGGACGAGGTCGCCACCGTTTTTCCGGACGAGATCAATCCCTTCCCGGATGTCATCGCATTGGAAGCTGAGGCCGGTCCAGGTCCGCTTGCCTTCGCCCCCGCCGTGGATACCAATGGTGGAACCACAGAGGGTGATTTCGCTCCAGACCTCCATTTCAAAAGAAAGCTCGGCCCCGAAAGTCGCTTGATAGAACTTGATCGCGCGAAGGTGGTCGGCCGCCCAGATGGCGTATTTCACTTTTTGAACCTGCACGGCGGTAACTAACACCGCTTCGGCAAGTGGACAAGGGGAGACCAACGTGTTAAGGGGTAGGGCGATGAAATTAGCCCCGTTTCCCAATCCCAAGAGCCTGATTTTGCAATGGCAGCAAGGGTTGCTTGAGCGAGAGGAGATGCAGCGTCTCATGGGGGAGCACCAGCGGGCCATCCTGGAGGAGGCGGAAACGTATCATTTCAACCCCATCGCGGGTTATTTGGAAGGGCTGGCCAACAAACGCATGGCCCGTCGCCTGATCCGGGATCACGGGGAGGCCGCAGTCAGGGAGGTGTTGCTGGCGATGGCTTGGCTCCCCGATTTTGAGCCGTCGGCCTATCTCTGGAATGCCGACCACTGGGACGTGGCTTTGCATGTGTTCTTTCGATGTAAGAGCGGGCCGGTCTTCCGCGTGCGGGAATCGATGATCAGGAGTAGTCGCGCCACTCTTGTCATTGAATACGGCTCGCCCAACCGATCCGAAACGCGGCGGGAAAGAGTCAGCTTCCGGCGGCATTGGAGAGGCGAGATGGAGGTGGTGAAGCGGGAACGGATCTAGGAGAGAAGGCGGCCGGGTCCGTGTTGGTCTTGCGGATGGGGCCGGGTGCTTGCCAACCAAGCCGCTGTTTCGATCCCTTTTGTCAAGGGGGCGGCGGCGGTGGGGGAAGAGGAGCTTTTGTCGGGTGCTTCCATGGTTCGACCTGGGGAAGAAGATTGGGGAGGCGTGGCCGAAGAGAATAAAGGCGATGAAAAACTCCCGTGGCCGAGGCGGAGAGAGGCGGCACGATCCATGACCACTCGGCCTGCACCTCGTGTCCTTGCGATTGCTCTCGCTCACAGTGGGCGAGGAATTCGCGCGACGCTTGGTGGTGGTCCACCATGCGCACACCTTGGTGCCCGAAGGAATGCAATACGGCTTCGTTGAGCACGAGCAGGGCGCGATCCTTCCACAAGCGGCAGTCGCGACGCAATCCAAGTTTCTCTGCCACTTCTGGCAGCAGGTTGTAGCGGTCGGGGTCACCGAGGTTCCGAGCACCAATCTCGGTCCCCATATACCAACCGTTGAAGGGGGCGCAGGGAAAGACCTCATCGAGCGTGACCAGCATCATATCGGAGATGGCCGGCACGGCGTGCCAGCGCAGCTTCATTTTGGAAAACCACGGATGCTCCGGGTGCGCAAGCTCGACCTCCAGCACCACCTCGCGTGGCAAGTCACGGATGATGATCTGGCCGTCCACTTCAATGACCAAAGGCAACAAATCGAAGCGTCCGGGCTCAGCGGGCGGCGACCAGCCCAGCGCGCAAACCCGCTCGGTAAAGGCCGCGTTCATGGGGTCGCCCAGTACTGTTCCGTCAGGCCGCCGGTATCCGGCGTAGCGGATCAGCTGGTGGTTCCAAATCCGCACCTTTCGGTGCCCGTCCTGCCAGGGAGCAAAAATCGTCTGCGTTGGCACGATGCGCCCGCCGTTGGTAGCCACCCGCAGGTGCTCGATACAGGCTTCGAAGACATCGTCGGCATTGTCCAGCGAGCGTGCATCGATCACACGCAGCGAGCGCCAATGCAGTCGCCCGATGCAACGCACCGATTCGCGCCACGCTTGGCGCGCGGCTTCGTCGAGCGACATGCTGCCCGAGCCGTTTTGCATCGTCTGAATCAACTCCCAAGCCTCTTCGACCCGCCAGCGACGCGTATGATCGAAACCAGCCATGGAAGCAGGACAGGAACGACCGGATGACGGGGCATTTTCCGGGGTTTGAGAGGAGAGTGGAGGCATGGGGCATCGAGGCTTGGTCGGCGCAAAGCGAAAGGATTTCTTCAGCCTTTCCATGGTGGAGGAAACCGAGCAACAGGGTCGGCGACAGTGTCACGTCCGGGCTGGGATGGCCAGTCCGTTTTGCGCAGATTTCTTTTGGCAACCGGTAGAGGATTGGCTGCCCTCCGGTCAGCCTGAAGAAGATTGCCACCCCCGCCGGGGTGGCGCGTGAAAAAAGATCGCGGCCCTTCGCTCCGCGATTGTTGCTGCTCAAACCCCTTGGACGGGTTTCGACTCCCCAACGGGTTGTAAAACAAAATCCCAGCTCCGCAAGCGAAGCTGGGATTTTGGCAACCCGTAGGGGATTCGAACCCCTATTGCCGCCGTGAAAGGGCGGAGTCCTAACCATTAGACGAACGGGTCAAAGTCGTTTCGGACGGCGGGGAGTTATCGCTGTGGGCCTTCCGAGGCAAGAAGGTTTTTGATTTTTTTTCAGTCTGGTCCTCTTGATTCCCACCGGAGTATTCTCGGGATGCCCGCAATTCCAAGATTTGAGGAGCTTGATTACCAAAAGACTCCGCTGGGCGACTTGATCCTGCGGAGGCGGACGGTCCTCGCGCTCGACAACGCGGAAATCTACGAGATCATCCTTGGGGAAGCCTTCCTGATGTCGTCCCTTTACACCGTGGTGGAGCAGGAGCTTTCACGCTTAGCGCTGGAGGTTGCTCGGCGGGCCTTTCCGGGAGAAGGGCTGGATGTCATCGTGGGAGGTCTCGGATTGGGTTACACTGCGCGTGCTGCCTTGCAATTTGACGAGGTCTCTCGCTTGGGCATCGTGGAATATCTGAAACCGGTGATTGAATGGCACGAGAAGGAGCTGGTTCCGCTGGGCAAGAGCTTGAATGACGATTCCCGTTGCCGCTACCTCCACGGAGATTTCTTTGATCTCTCACTAGGCACCGGATACGGCGGGGAGGCCGAAGGCCATCATGCTGTCCTTCTCGACATTGATCATTCTCCGGACCACCTCTTGGCTGACCGCCATGCCCGCTTTTATTCCAAAGAAGGACTGCGGAGCTTCGCCGGGAAAATCAAAGCGGGGGGAATCTTTGGGTTGTGGTCCGATGACCCGCCGGAGAAGGGCTTCATGGATTCACTCTCCGACGTCTTCGCCTCCGTCGAGTCGCATCAGGTGGCTTTTCATAACCCTA
>JALQTQ010000122.1 GCA_023263995.1 Akkermansiaceae bacterium
CTCGGTTCCCATGGCTGATCGTCGCCCCAAAAAAACCTTGCCGGGGATCATCCCGACAAGGCTTCGCAAAAGGCCCGTGCCCCGACTCATCGCGGAACGAGGACGATGATAGCTCTCAATCCTTCAACTCCCGAACCCAGATGTTGCGGAAGCGCACCGGGTTGCCGTGGTCCTGGAGACTCAGGGGCAGCTTGTCCGGATGAGCCTTGTATCCAGTCACGGCATGAGGACCGGCCCAGCCTGTCCCTCCGCTCAGGACAACATGATCCTGAATCAACACTCCGTTGTGGAGCACGGTGAAAGTGGCCCGCTTGACGACTTTCCCGTCCTGGTCGAATTTCGGTTGATGAAAAATGATGTCGTAGCTTTGCCACTCACCAGGTTTGCGTGAGGCGTTGACCAGCGGCTTCGAACGACCGTAGAGCGCGCCGGCTTGGCCGTCGGCATAGGTTTGATTCTGGAAGCTGTCGAGCACTTGGATTTCATAGGTCCCCATCAGGAAGACCCCGCTGTTTCCCCGGCCTTGGCCATCACCCTCGACTTTGGAGGGCGCGGCCCACTCGATGTGCAGCTGACACGAGCCAAACTTTTTCTTGCTCTGCAGGTATCCGGCCCGGCGCACCGACTCCATCGCCCCGTCGACCACCTTCCATTTGCTCGGCTCGCCCTTGGTGTCGGTCCAGTTGGCCGTAAACGATTCCGGAGTGCCGTCGAACAAGACAAGGGCATCCGACGGCGCGTCACCCGGTTCCTCACCCGGAGTCACCACCGGCGGCAAGGGCTGCTTGGTGGTATCGGTCTCGTGCACCTTCACGCCATCGATGAACATGTAGAGTTGCTCGCGACCATTCGGCTCCTTCTTCCGCTCCACCTTGATCTCAGGCTTGCTCATGTCTTCCTCGGCCACCGCAGTGGGCACCACCAGCGCCGCCGCCAGGGCAACAACCGGAGTGGCGAAACAAGAGGAAGCTGACAGGGATGATTTCTTCTGATCCATACGCCGAGCTTACCGGCCCGCGATTGCCACGGTCAACTTCCGATCCCGCCAACTCCTTCCGCCGCCGCCAGAGGAAATGCTCCCGCCTTGAGCTTTTTCTGCAAGTCCTTCCAAAAAGAAAAGAATCCACCCCGCGCCCGCGCCCGGAGAAATCGATCCTCAGGCCGCACCACCAGACTCAATCGCGCAAAATCCCCTTCCAGATTCCTCAAGGAATCGCGCAAGGGACCAACCTCTGGCCGCAAACCCACGACCGCGGCATCGCTGTTTTTGCTCCACCATCCCGGCAGCGACCCAGCCCGCTCGACCTCCACTTGATAGTGCTGCTGCATCCGCGCCACGGTGTCATTCAGGGCCCGCTCCAACCAGGCCGCCTGCAGTGCCGAACGATCGTCCCCATTTCCGGTCACCACCACCCGCGAGGGCCTGAACGACCCCAGTGGCGAGCTCTCCGGATGAAGATCTCCCTCATGAACCCAGAGCACGCACCCATCCTCCAGCCTACAATCGTCTGGCAAGTCAGGGCGGGTCACCGCCGGCCTTTCCGGGCATTCGGGTAACCAAGCCGAGGGATTCTCCAGCCGCTCCAATCCCCCATCGTCCAACAAATCGGGATGGAGGTATCTTTCAAGGTTTCCCCGGCGCGGCAGGTAAGTTTTCCCCGGAGTCTGCCATCCCGCCACCCATCGCCACGACAAGGTGTTGGACGCCGGATCGAAATCGAGAAGGTGATCCTCGAAAAACTTCGCTCCGAGCTGCCAAGGGAGACGTTCGATATGAATCCAGTAGGCCGCGAACCACATTCGGGCATGATTATGAAGGTAACCCGTTTCCCGCAGTTCCCGGGCGAAATGATTCATCACCGCCACCGGCCCCTGCCCGGCCCGAATCCTTTCCGCGCCCTCAACCTCCTCAACTCCCTCCCGGTATTCGTCCCAAACTTGGGGCCGCAAAGAGAGCCAGCCCTTCCAGTAACTGCGCCAATAAACTTCCTGAGTGAATTTCTCGACCGTCGATGCGGCATACCGCGACAACGGAGCCTGCGCCACTTCCCATTCGGTGACGAGGCGACGAGAGATGGCCGCTGAAAGCCGGGAGACATTCGTATGCCCGGGAACAACGTGATTACGATCCCGACTGTATCGTCCGGAGACCGCAACGAATTCCCCGAGGCGCTTGAGAGCCTCATCCCGCGTCGCTGCAAAATTCATCGCCGACCATGGAACTCCTCAGCGGAAACGCAACTGAAAGGGCGGGCTTGCGCCACCATCAGATGGCGGAAAACGCTCCAACCAGAACGACAGCCAACAAGAGGTAGAGCGAAATCATGGTGATCGCCATGATCCCCAAGCATTTCCAAAAACTGCGCTGTGCGTCGAGGGCACTCGCGAGGTGCTGGCCATCGGGAGCCAAAAGAAAGGTCCCGATCCGCGACGCATACTGGTTGAGCCGCAAGGCGAGGAAGAAATAAACCCCAGTGAGGACCAGATAGACCAGACCGAGCCCAGGCCCGAACCCGGGGCCGCCAAGGCTGACCGCAGGAGCCGCAAACATCGCAAAAGCCGCCAATAACATGAAGGCACAAGCGATGAATCCCAAGACCGCCATGAACCGGACCCAACCCTTGGTCCCCCGCAAGGCCTCGAGAACCAAGGAGTTGATTTCCGCCCCCGACGAAAGCCCGGAACCCGGCTCGAACTGTGGTGTTTGATAGGGATTATCCATGGAGATATCTGGGGCCCAACTCAAGCAAAGCCAAGCCCGAAAGGCCTCAGTGGCTGAAATCCGGTGAAAATAAATTTGCGCTCCCTTCTCGATTCCCACTCCGTGCCGGGTTATCCCCCTGCCTGCCATGGACGCTCCGATTTACCCCACTCGCCGCCGGCAGTTCTACCAGCGCCTTCAGGAGGGCGAAGCACTGATTCTCTTCGCCGGGTCGCCCCCGCGGAAATCAGCCGACGCCCATTACCCGTTTTTCACCAACCGGAACTTCTTTTACCTCACCGGCATCCTGCAGCCGGAAAGCATCTTCCTTGCCGTCAAGACCACCACCGGCATCGAAGAAACCCTCTTCGTCCTCCCCAAGGACCCGCTGGCCGAACGGTGGCACGGGTATCGCCTCGCCCCCGAGGAAGCGCGAGAGCAATCAGGCATCGCAGAAATCAAGAGTCTCGCTCACTTCGAACACCATCTCAAAGGACTGCTCGACCCCGGTGAGATCACGGCCCTCTGGTATGACTTCGACCGGTACGACGTCGGTCGTCTCGACACACCGACGCAACAACACAGCTCTGCCCAGCGCTCGGCCTACCCCTTTCTCTCCTTCAAGAACGCCTACCCCGGCATTTGTGCCGCACGATCGGTGAAGGACCCCGGGGAAATCGAAATGATCCGAGAGGCCATGGCGATCACTCGGGAAGGAATTCATGCCATGATGAAAGCAGCCCGTGCCGGGATGTATGAATATCAGCTCGAGGCTGTTTTCAACAAGGTCCTCGCTGATGCCGGGGTCCGCGAACCAGCCTTCACAAGCATCGTTTCAAGCGGCCGCAACAACTTCTATATCCACTACGAAGACCCACGCGGAATCTTGAACACAGGCGACCTCATCCTGACCGATTGCGGGGCCCGCCGTCACGAATATGTCTCCGATATTTCCCGAGCTTTCCCGGTCGATGGTCGCTTCACCAGCGAGCAGAAGGAGGTCTACGAAATCGCCCTCAAGGTGAACAAGGAACTCATGAGCCTCCTCGTGCCCGGTCAGGTCTCGTTCTCCGAGATCGAGGCCCATTCCCGACGCCGGGTGGGTGAAGAATTGGTCGATGCAGGCTTCCTCGGCAAGGACGAGGACGTCTCAAAATACTACTGGCACAAGGGAACCCACCACATCGGACTCGACGTCCACGATGTCGGCCCGCCGGGAAACCCCATCCTTCCCGGCATGGTCTTCACCATCGATGTCGGCATCTACCTCGAGGATCGCAACATCGGATTCCGGGTCGAGGACAACGTCGCCATCACGGAGGACGGATTTGAACAGCTTTCCTCCGGAATCGTCCGCGAAACCGAAGACATCGAGGCCATGATGGCCTGAAGGCATCACCCCCCCTCGGCCCTCCGGTGGGTTCTTGGTCTTCCGAGCCGACGACGGAAGCCTTTGACGGCATGGCTTTCCAAACGATCGGCCCATGCTTCCGTTTCATGCCACTTTCATTCATCGCGCCAGATATAATTCATAGAAACCTTGATCATGATTCATCCTTGGTGAGATTTCTCAAAGCTTTCGAAAGCTCTTGCAGCATTTTTCGGTTTTTCCTCCTCTTTTCCCTTGTCTCTGACTCTTTCTGCGACAGTGTTCGTCTTGATCTTGTCATGAAATCGCTCCCATCTTCCTTGATCCTATCTTCGCTCGTCTCTTGCTCCCTTCTTCCCTCGGCTTCGGCTGATCTTTTGATTTACGAACCTTTCGAGTATGCGCCCACCGCCCCGCCGAACAATGACGCCTCGTTGGGTGACGGCAATCAGGCCGGTGGTCTAGGCCTCGGGGAGTGGTCCCAATTGAATACCGGGCAAAACGAAGCGGACGTGGCCGAAATCGGCCTCTCCTTTACCGATGGACAAGGAAATGTCCTCGAAGGGGTGGGAAATTCATTCGAGCGAGCCTCCCGCGTCGGCCAAGCCGCAGTGAGTAGCCCCATTGACTCTGCCGCAACGGCAGGCCTCACCGCTGACGGGACCACGATCTGGATGACTTTTCTCTTCCAAGATCGAGGCTTCAGCGGGCCTGATTTTGGAATCGGTCTGGCCACCGAAAACATGGTGGGGGACGACAACCAGGGACTGGTTGCGCCTGGTTACGGCGTGGGCTTTGGCATCACTTCCACCGGCGGGCAGGCCCGAAACATCCATACCGTGATCTACAATGATTCGGTGAATTTCACCCGTGTGCCCGAAGCGACCCCGACCTTCAACGGCCCGGGAAACAGCCCGATCACCTACCTTGCAATGAAGGTCAACTGGAATCCCGCGGGAACTCCGGATGAGATCTTTGTTTTTAATATTTCAGATGATTTCACCACTGAACCGAACGAGGCGGACGCCCTCGCCAGTGATACCTTTGATTTCGATCTGGCCACCCAGCAATCACTCGACGTCTTCAACATCAGCGACACCCAAGTGGCCTACATCGATGAAATTCGAGTGGCCACCACCTACGCCGAGGCCGTGGGCCTCGTTGCTCCCGCTGGCGAGGTCAAGGTCAACATCGCCGTCAATGACACCACGCCGGGGACCTTTGACTTCACCTGGAATGGTGAAGACGGAAAACTCTACGATCTGGTCAGCTCCACCGATCTCTCCACCTCGCCCAGCACTTGGGAAGTTTGGGATGATCGGGAGAACGTCTCCGGCTCCAGTCTCCAGGCCGTGCCCGGAGACGGCAGCACCCGACGGTTCTTCGCCATCATCGCCAAATGATCATCGCCGCTTTCCATGCCCTCGCATAAAAACGAAAAACAACCCGTGAAAATGAACAAAACTAAGACAAGCAGGTCGGGCAAATTTGCCCTTCTTGGCAGCCTCCTCGGCCTGACAGGCTCGGCACCCGCCACGCTCTACATTTATGAGCCCTTTGATTACGCGCCCACCGCCGGAGTCAACAATGGCGCGAGCCTCGGAGACGGAAACCAATCCGGGGGACTCGGCCTCGGCACTTGGACCCAAACCAATACCGGAAGTAACGAAATTGACGTCCGCGATGGAGGTCTCAGCTTCACCGATGGAGGTGGAAACGAGCTCCCGGTGGTCGGCAACGCCATGGAACGGGCTCAGCGAGTCGGACAAGCGGCCGTTAGCAGCCCGATCGACAGCAATGCCACCATCAGCCTGACCCAAGACAACTCCACCATGTGGATGACCTTCCTTTACCGGGACCGCGGATTCAGCGGCCCGGACTTCGGCATTGGACTCCACACCGAGAACATGATCGGGAACGACAACCAAACCATCGCCGCCGCAGGATACGGGGTGGGTTTTGGCATCAATTCAACCTCCGGGCCGGCCCGCAATATCGGCACGATCGTCTACAACAATTCGGCCGACTTCACTCGAGTGGTCGAAGCAACTCCGACCTTTGACGGACCGAGTGCCAGCAACATCTTCCTCCTTGCGATGAAGGTCAACTGGAACCCTGAGGGGACACCCGACGAGATCTTTGTCTTCAATGTCACCGATCTGACCACTGAGCCCGACGAAAGCAGTGCTCTCGCTTCGGATACCTTCGACTTCACCCTGGCTCAGCAGAACTCCCTCGATGTTTTCAACATCAGCGAGACTCAAGTGGCCGACGTGGACGAGGTCCGGGTCGCCACCACCTTCGCAGAAGCCGTGGGAGTCCCAGAACCCAGCTCCCTCGTCTTTCTTGGCATGGCGGGCTTGCCCCTGTTACGTCGGCGCCGCTGATTCTCCGTGACTCGCCACCCGAACAGCCATTGTTGTGCTCGCGTCAAGCACGAGACTGCGGCATCAGGCCTCATTTCTCCAATCGCGCCTTGACTTCTCGCCTTTCGAAACGAAAAAGGCGAGTGAAGCCCCAAAACAAATAATATGATGAAACACTACCTCCTCACCTCTTCGATTCCGCTCGTAATTGCCACCGCTTCGAATGCCGCGCTGGTCAGCCAGTTTGGCATTCTTGACCTGAATGCCAACGGGGGAATCAACCCCAACACCGGCAACCCCTGGCAGGCCGGAGATACCTACCGCCTCGCCTTCTACACCGCCGGAACCATCGATGGCCAATCCGATGATCCAGCGGTCTATGACGCCTTTGCTACCAGCCAAGCGCAACTCAACTCAAGCCTCTCAAGCTCGACGGGTTGGACAGCCATGGTCTGGGTCAACACCGACGCTTCGCTTCCTCAGGCAGCCGACCTCGGCAGCATCCAAGCAGGAGAGAGCCCGATCAGTAATCCGGCCGTCCGCGGGGGCTACGCCGACACCACAGGCGGGAGCGGAATTGGCGGTGCCGGCTCACCGGTTTTCGCGATGGACGGCACTACCGCGATCGCCCGGAACAACGAGGACCTTCTCAACAACTGGAGCAATCCCTTTGCCGGTGATACCACGATCCGGCTGACCTCCGGAACGACCAACCTGAACTCCGACGGAGAGCCGATCGTGGCCTCTCAAAGCGTCAACTACTCTCCATTCCTCGACCAGTTTGGCCTCGGCGATTCGGCCAACATCCACGGTGCCTCAGTCTGGACCGGCGGCTGGCGCGGTCCGTCAAACCCGCTCGGCAACTCGATCGATCCGAACGCCCAAACCAGAGGTAGCTGGGGATCCTCGAATGCCAACAATGCGGGCCGCACTTGGAACCGCTTCCAGTCTGGCACCACCTCCACCTTAAGTGTCTACGCCATCTCGCCAGAGCTCGTCGTGGGCGAAGCAATTCCAGAGCCCTCGACCACTCTTCTCGTCAGCTTGGCCTCACTCGGACTCCTGAGCCGTCGACGCAAGTAAGACGATCCAGCGGCAAAGCGAAAACGACTTCCACTCTTCGCCCGAAGCGGCGGCTTGGGCTTCTCCCCAACCGCCGTTTTTTTGGGCAATGATCTGCTACCAAACCAACTCATGATAAACAGAAAATCTCTGCGGGCCTTTGATTTCAAGTGCACTCTCACGGTCCTCTCCCTCGTCGGTCTCTCTGCGGTCTCGGGACAACTCGCCGGCCAGTATGGCATTCTCGATCTCACCGCCAACGGGGGCATCAACCCGAACACCGGGAATCCTTGGCAAGAAGGCGACCAATACCGTCTCGCCTTCCACACCGCCGGGACCATCACCGCTGAATCCGACGACCCGGCGGTCTACGATGCCTTTGCCACCGACCAAGCCCGGCAAAACCCGGCCCTCGCCGACTCCTCCGGCTGGACCGCCATGGTTTGGGTCAACACCGATGCCTCCCTCCCGCAAGCGATCGACTTGAACAACATTCAGGCCAACGAAAGCCCGATCAGCAGCCCCCTCGTGAGAGCTGGCACCGACGATTTCACGGGCGGCAGCGGCATCGGAGGGGCCGGTGTGCCTGTCTTCGCGATGGACGGCACCACCTGCATTGCCCGAAATAACGATGACATCTACAACAATTGGAGCAATCCTTTCGACGGCGACACCACCCTCCGCTTGGCTTCCGGCAGCAGTAATTTGGATTCCGAAGGCAACGAGGTCATCGCCAGCCAGAACGTCAACTACTCCCCTTTCCTCAACCAGTTTGGCCTTGGGGACTCTGCCAACGTTCACGGACGCGACGTCTGGACTGGTGGTCTCCGAAACCCTGTGAACCCCTTGGGCAATTCGGTGGACGCCTCCGATTCCCAGCAACGGACCCGCGCGAGCTGGGGATCCTCGAATGCCAACAATGGCGGACGGACCTGGAACCGCTTTCAGAGCAACACCACCGCCAACCTCGCGGTCTACGCGCTCTCCGAAGTCCTGACCGTCGGCACCGGGACTCCCTCAGTGCCTTTCGTGCTCTCGATCAACTTAGCGGTGGAACCCGATACCGGCTTCAATCTCGAATGGCCCAGCAAGGACGGCAAACTCTACCGGGTGCGCAGTAGCGCCAACCTCGACACGGCTCCCTTGACTTGGGAAATCGTCTCCGAAGACATCGCTTCCGCAGGAGAAACCACCACCCTCAACGTGACACCCGGCCACGCGAAGCTCTTTTACGTGGTCGAGGAATACAACGCTCCCTGAGCCCCTCCATCGATCCTCTTCTGAAGGTCTCCGACACCGACCCGGCGCCCCGGGTCGGTTTTTTCTGCCCCCGACTCCGCCCAACCACAAGACTTGCGGTGGCGGAATTGGCCGGGAGTTGGGCTTCCTTTCACGCCCATCAGTTGCTCAATCGCATTTCGAGTGTATCTCCAAAGGGAGACCCCGTCATGGCCGCTTCGAAAAACAACGCCCTCCAGCGCTATCTCGCCAAGCGTTTCTGTATCCTTCTGACCGGCGACCCGGAGGGAGTGCCGCCGTGGCTCGATGAGGTGGCGCGAAGCGACCGGCCCGGGCTTTTTTTGCCGGACGAGGCTCCTTGGGTGGCTCACGCTGATCTTGCCACCCTGGTCGGCGGGATCCGCGCCCTGCTCATGCAGGCCCTTCACCCCGGCAGCCTCACCGGAGTGCGCCAACACTCACGCTACAAGGCCGATCCCCTCGGACGCCTCTCCGGCACGATCCGCTGGCTCACCGTGACCACTTTTGCCTCCGACGCCTCGGTCTCGGGCGAAGCCGACCGCGTCAATCAGATGCACCAACGAGTGAGGGGAAAATACACCACCTCGTCAGGTGAAACGAAGAACTATCAGGCCGCCGACCCCGATCTGCTCCGGTGGGTCCATATTGCCTTCATGGATTCTTTTCTTCGCTGCCACCAACTTTTCTCACCTCGTCCTCTTCCGGGAGGAGCCGATGCCTATATCCGGCTCTGGTCCAAATCAGTCAAACCTCTCGGACTCGACGACGTCCCGATGTCAGAAGCTGAACTCCTTGCCGACCTCGAAAGGTATCGACCGGAACTCGCGGTGACCAAAGACACCCGCGAAGTCATTCGCTGGATCAAATACCCCCCCCTTCCCAAGACCTCCCTACCCACTTACCGTTTTCTTTTCCGGGCCGCCCTCGCATCCCTACCAAAAGACTACCAAGACATGATTGGG
>JALQTQ010000123.1:0-9473 GCA_023263995.1 Akkermansiaceae bacterium
TCCTTTCGAGTCCGGGCCCCGGTCGACGTAATCTCCGACGAAGATGAGGTGGTCGTCGGGTTGCGGGTCGATGAGCTCGATCATGTTCTCCAACGGATCAAGGCAACCGTGGATGTCGCTGATGGCCAGAGTTCTCATGGGTGGTCCGAGGTTTAACGCAGAGGGAGGCCCGCGTTAAGCTTGGAAATAAGGAATTCGCGGTCCGGCCAGAGGATTTTTTGATCGCGTGGGCTGCCAAGCCAACGCGGGATTCCACGAACATCTCTCCCGTCCCGGCCCGGGATGGTGAACGAAAAAAGTGCCAGGAAGCCACGGCAATGAGGGACAAGCTGCGGCTGCTACGTTTCCGTCCTGACCGAGTCCACCAGCCCACACTCCGCGGCTCCTGACGGCGAGGAGATAGGGGAGAGCCAGGAGAAGGGCAACCCGTTTTTTGAAAAAGGACCGGGTGGGCCACCCAATCGTTCAGGCCGGATCGGTGGGCAGCCCCATTTTAGCGGCCCGCTTTTTCCAGAGTTCGCGGGCTTTCTCCTGCATGTCCTCGATGGTGTCGGCTTCATCCACGATCTCGTGGCCGAGGATGGTTTCGATGACATCTTCGAGCGTGATCAGCCCGGAGAAGGACCCGAATTCGTCGACAAGGGCTGTGATGTGAATGCGGTCCGAGATCATGGTCTCGAAGAGGCTGGCCAGGTCCTGAGTTTCGGGCAGGGTGTGCAAGGGGCGGCGGAATTCCGCCAGCGTGGCCGAGTCCCGGCCTGAGGTGTGAGCTTTCAGGAGATCGACCCGGAGGACGAAGCCAGTGGGGTGGTCTGCCGTGTCGTCGAAAACCGGAATGCGGGAAAACGGGGTCTCGGCGTGATCACGGACAAACTCGGCCACCGTGGAGGCGGCAGGGAGCAAAAAAACCACCGGGCGCGGGGTGGCGGCGTGGCGGGCGGGGGTCTCGGGGAGTCCGAAAAGATTCTTCACGATGCGGCTTTCGGTCGGATCGATGGCTCCCTGTTCTTCCCCGATTTCGGTCATGGCGAGGAATTCGGAGCGGCTGAAGGCCCCCTTCTTTTTTCCTCCGGAGAGGCCGCTGGTGATCTTGTTGGTCATCCAGATGAGCGGGGACATCAACCGGGTCAAGGTGGTCAGAAGCGAGCCCGTGATCGGCGCGATCTGCTGCCAGTAAACAGCCCCGAGAGTTTTGGGAATGATCTCGGACAGAATGAGGATGAGGAGGGTGAGAACGGCCGAAATGATGCCGGTGGTGAGTGGAGCGTCGCCGAAGACCTTCATGGCCTGGGCCCCCACCCCGGCTGCCCCGACGGTGTGGGCCACCGTGTTGAGGATGAGGATGGCGGAGAGCGGACGATTGATGTCATCGAGAAGATTTTCCCAGGTGGCGGCATTGGCCGGGCGGGCCTCCCGTTGAGTCGCGAGGTAGGGCCGTCGCACACTGAGAAGGACGGCCTCAAAGACCGAGCACATGAAGGAAAAGATCAGCGCGATGAGCAGGTAGACAACGAGAAGAATGGAATCCACGGGAAAGAGGGAAGTGGGAATGGGCGGGAACGGAAGGAAAAAGTGCGTGGTCGCTGCTTGTGAAAAGTTATTTTGCCTTTTTCTCGAAGGTGGAAAGATACTCGATGAGGTTGCGGATTTCGCGCTTGGTGAGAATTTGACCCATCGGGGGTATGGTGGATAAAGGTTGTTTTTTTTGAAAGATATTTAAGCGTCGGTTCTGGATGAAATTGCCTTCCCGACTTCCCGCCTTCCCGACTTCCCTGCGGCCCATTCTCTTGGTCGTGACCTGCCTTCTCTCGCCGAGTCGCGGGAGCGTCTCTTCTGACGTGGGATGGGTGACCGATCAAGAGGGGAAGCCGGCCATTCAGTTTCAGGCGGGGCTTGGGTATGAATTTTTGGTGCAACGGTCGCGTGATCTCCGCGTTTGGACCACCAAGGAGACCTTTCCCGGACTGGGTCAAAGCATCACCTTGCAGGTCCCGACCCCTGACACCGTGAGTGGGACCCTGTCGGCGTATCCTTCCTACATGTTCAGCATCACCCCTGATGAGAACAACATCGGGATGACTTACATCACTTGGCATAAAGGTGATGGGCAGATGGGGCGGGTCTACGACGCCCTCGATTTTTCCTGGCACGATACCATTCCGCTTTCCCAGACCAATGTTTTGAACTCCGACGGGAGCGTGGCTCATGCAGTGCTTCTTCATAAGGTCGAGCGGGACATTCCTGCAAATGGGGCAACCTTTCCTCCCTCGTCCCTGGATGCCGCAGATACGATATTTTACCAACGCCTCGTTAACGCTCATCCCCAGATTGTGGCCGAACTGACCAACTCCAGCCTCCAAACCTACCAAAGCGGAACCGTTGCGGGAAGTGCGTCGGAAAGCCACTTTTACCGGGTCATCGCCCGGGCTCTGGATTCCGATGATGACGAACTTTCCGATCTCCTGGAAGCCAGTCCCGGGTTTTCCACTTCCGAATTTCCGACCAGTCCCTACGACAGTGATACTGACAGCGATGCCATCACCGATCCCTGGGACCGGGGGCATTTCACCGACGTCATCATCTCGGAGTTCATGGCCACCAATGACAACACGCATTTTGATGAAGATGGGGATGATTCGGATTGGATTGAGCTTTTCAACCCCACTGATCAAGACGTGGATCTCAGTGGATGGACCCTGGAAGACGGGGATGATCTCTGGACCTTTCCCGATGCGCTGACCGAAGACCCCTCCGAGCAACTCGTGCTCGCCCCCGGAGAACTTCTCCTCATTTTCGCTTCCGAAAAAAACCGTCGTGATCCGGCCGCGCCCCTTCATACCAATTTCAAACTGGGGGCTGGCGGGGATCGCATCACCCTGAGGAAGCCTGCGACAAGCGGGGGCTTTTTGCTGGTTGACGAGCACGACTTCGGAGAACAACGGAAGAACACCTCGGGAGGGTGGGCCTTCGATCCGGGCGATGGCTCTTTCCCCACCACCGGGGGGCGGGCGGACATCCGTTATTTTGTCGATGCCAGCCCCGGCCGGACGAATCCTCCCAGCACCTGCCCGGGCTTGAGCCAGGCTCCGAATGTCTTTCCGCAAGGCGGTCTTTTTCCGAGCGGGAGTGGGAGTGTCACGGTCAGCATGACTGCTCAAGATCCGGTTCCGCCGACCCTGATCTACTACTCGCTCGATGGCTCGAACCCGGATGCGGAGTCCTTCCTTTACACCGGGCCGTTTCAGGTGAGCGAGAGTACGGTGGTGCGGGCGGTGGCTTTGCAAAACGGGTGCGATCCTTCTCCCATCACCGCGCGGAGCTATCTTTTTACCGATTCCATCGTGGGGACCGCGGCTCCCGGACAGGAGCCGATCGACCATCAAGAGCGCCCGGCCACCTGGCCTGGGGAGGCGGTTGGGGTTCCCTCGGGTGAGGAAGACCGGCAGGTCATCGGTGAGCTTGATTTTGCCCTTGATCCTGTCGTCATCGCCAGTCTCCGAACGGAGATTGAGCAGGAACTGCTTCAACACCCGGTGGTTTCCATCAGCGGATCAATCGGCCAGTTATTTGGACTCGACTCGGGGTTTTATGCCAATTCCAGTGTCTCCAAGTCACAACCGGATCCCCTCGAGAATGATTGGCAGCGGCTTATCTCGATCGAGTATTTTGATCCCGCTGCCACCTTCAGCTATGTGCAGGAGAACGCTGAAATCACCGTCACGGGCGACAGCAGCCGGGGATTCGGAACGACCGCCAAGCACAATCTCCGCCTCCGCTTCCGCTCAAGATTCAGTCGCACGGGAAGGGCAAGTTTTGAACCAAGTTCATTTCTTTTTCCGGGAAGCAATGTGGTGACATTCAAGGAACTCCTCCTCCGCAATCCCACCCAAGATAGCTGGCTTCTGAAGTGGGCCCCGGGATACCCGAGGATCGCGACCTACGTTCGCAGCGGTTGGATGCAGAGTCTCCACGCGAAAATGGGAGAGGTCAGTGGTGAGCCGACTTATCTCCAGGCCCATCGCCGCTGGGTTCATGTCTTTCTCAATGGCCTTTACTGGGGTGCCTATGAACTTACCGAACGGGTCGATGAACACTTCGCCAAGAGTTATGTCGACTCCAATGACGATTACGATGTGTTCAAGTATTCCGGGACTCATGCGGAGACGCTCACGCCCGAGGCCGCCGATGGCTTGATTTCTGGAAGCTATGAAGCGTGGTCGGTCTTGCGGGCTCATTGTCAAGCGGCTGCCCTGGATCCCAGTGACGCTGCCAAGTGGCAGGCGGTGCAGAACTACCTCGATCTGGAGAACTATCACGACTACCTTTTGGTCCAAATGTATGCCAACGTCAGGGATTGGTTTAAGAACTTCCGCATCGTGCGGCGGAAAGGAGAAGATGAAGTTTTCGCGGGAAATCCCACGGTCAATCCGGGCGGGAAGTTTCGCTTCGTCGTTTGGGATGCCGAGTTCTCTCTCAACGAGGGGAACCCCCCGACCCTCGACCAAGTCGACCTCACTACCGGAGCGGCGGAGTTTCATGCAATTCTTCGGGACCATCCGGACTACCGGCAGGCCTTTCGTGGCCGTGTTGGCCTTCATTTCCGGAATCCCGGAGGCCTCATGACCCCGGGCACGGGCGGGGGGCTGAATGGTGGCTACCAGCTTCTTCAAAATGAGATGGACCGCTTCGGGGGAATTCGTGACGGGAGTGGGACCATCCTCGTGCCCGGGGTCATCTCTGCCGAAAGTGCCCGCTGGGGAGACGGGAATCCCGACCTGACCCGCTCCGTGGGCTATGATGATGCTCCCGAGTATGGCCCTGGTTGGAAGTCCCGGGTGGAAGCTCTGCGGGATGGCTACGATGGTGCCCGCCGCCAAACTTTCCTTGATGCCCTCGATGCTCTGGGCCTGCTCAACCCTTAATTCCTACTGTTATGAACCAAAACTTATCAATTCCCCGTTTTTTCTGCGTTGCTGGTGTCCTGTCTCTCGGTGTTCTCAAGGGGGCGACCTTCCGGATGTGGGAACCCACTCCCTACCGGAGTGAATTGGATAGCCCGTTTTATCAAGGGATTCAGGGAGGAATCATCTTTCTGGAGGACTTTGAGGATGGAGTGTTGAATACTCCCTTTGTCAAGGATGGGGCTGCTCCGAATATGGGGATAAACTTCCGAACATTTTTTCCTGATCGAGACCGAAGCCCGATTGCAAGTGTCGATGGAGATGATGGTGTGTTGGATTTCGAAGGGTCAAGAGGAGACTCGTGGGTTACCGTCGGGATCGGAACGGGACGTCTCGAATATTTCGAGTTCGAATTTGATCCGAACGAGGAAGGGCAATATCCCCTCTTTGTCGGAATTGTCGTGACCGAAGTCTCTGATACCTCACAAGATGTTGAGTTCGGGGTCTATGGCGAGTCGGGTTCCAACCTTGCGGGATCCGCCGAATTTGATCCCGGACCTTGGTTTGATCCAGGGGAACTGCTCAGAGGTGATGTGGAAACCCATCGCTTCATCGGCTTTTATGCGGAAGAGGGCATCCGGCGGATTTGGGCGAACAATACTCTTCAGGTCGATCACCTTCAGTATGGATACGGGATCCCCGAACCGGGAGTGGGGATTTTTTCAGTGCTGAGTGCTTTGCTTCTTCTAGTTCGCCGCCGATGATAAGTCTCCATAAGCCAGAGTTGACTCCACGTCCTTGGGAAGCGAATCGCGGACCGCGAAAGACCTCGATTCCAGACACGCGGTGCGACCGGATTGCGGGTGGGGTTACTTCTTCGTCTTCAGGCTCGAAAGATATTCGACAAGGTCGCGGATTTCACGCTTGGTGAGGATCTGCCCCATCGGGGGTGTGGTGGAAATGATGTCTCTGCGGTTCTTGATGTCGCTGCTTTTGATCTTCCGCGATTTCCCGTTGGCTTCCCGGAGGGTGATTTGGCCACTTTTTTCTCCGGGAAAGACGCCACCGAGGGTTTTGGGGATGATCTCGGAAAGGATGAGGATGAGCAGGGTGAGAACGGCTGAAATGATCCCGGTGGTGAGTGGGGCATCGCCAAAGACTTTCATCGCTTGCGCCCCACCCCGGCTGCGCCCACGGTGTGGGCCACCGTGTTGAGGATGAGGATGGCGGAGAGCGGACGATTGATGTCATCGAGAAGCTTTTCCCAGGTGGCGGCATTGGCCGGGCGGGCTTCCCGTTGAGTCGCGAGGTAGGGCCGTCGCACGCTCAGCAGAACCGCCTCGAAGACCGAGCACAGGAAAGAGAAGATCAGCGCGATGAAGAGATAAACGACAAGCAGGATGGTATCCACGGGCAAGAAGGAAGAGGGGATGGGCGGGAACGGAAAGAAAAAATCGAAGGACTGGGAAGGGGGGGAAATTGGCTTGAGTGGGAAGGCTTCGTGGGGGCGAAGAAAAAAGAAGCTGTTTTGGGCATCTCTCGATGGGTGCATTTGGAGTTGGTTGATTGTCAAAGGCTTTTCCAAGGACGGAGTGGTCTATTTCAATCTCGCATCAGAGCCGGTTTCCGGCGCGGTCCGTGCCAATCGCCCAGGATTTTGCCTTTTCTTCTTGGATTTCGATTCATTGCTGATAGCAGAAGATTTCATCCTAGAATTATGAGAACCCCGTCTTTCCTCCGTTTCCACGCTCGGAACGCTCTGTTAATCCCTCCTTTATGCTTCGCGTTCTGTTCCTTCTCTCGGGCTCAAAGCCTCGATGACCTGAATTCCGTAAGTGTCCTGCCGACCGGAAACTATTCCTTCTCGGCCGACGGAGAAACCTTCGATGCTTATGTTCATTACGATGGCACTCATAGTTGGCTCCTCGTGGGACGCGGACGAGACGGCTGGGAATTTGACAATGACGGCCAGGGCTCGACCGCTGAGGTGGGAGTGGCCAACCTGCTGGGAACTCCCGATGCCTTTTCGCCGGCTCTCTATCGTGATGCGATCATCAATGAACTCATCGCCAATGCCGGCGCGGATTTGACTGGGGTCGAGATTCGCATTCGTCGGGCCGGTGATTCCACCGGAACTGCACCCTACCAAGAAGCCCGCTGGCGCCCGATCACTCAAGCCGCTTGGACTGGAGATCTCGACGCAGACCCAGCGGGATATGATGTCGAATACGAGATCCTTTCCGGCATAGGGGGGCCGCTTGCTCCCGTGGTCACCAACACCCGCGACGGCGGCCCCAATAACTATGGCCGACTTTTCACTTGGTCATGGAATGGTCACGCCTTTCGTCAGGGATTCAACTACGGCAATGTCAATACCGACGGTGCCAACAACCCCACCACTTTCTGGTGGGAAAATGCGAACGAAAATCACGCCATTCCCTACACCGAGGTCTACATCCGTCTAGAGAACCCGAGTCCGGTCTCGCTGCCCGATACCGATTCTGACGGGATCTTCGATCTTGTGGAGGAGACCTTGGTGGGAAATCTCGATGACCTGACCGGTGGCGATGATGACAGTGACGGCCTGAGTAGTCCTGATGAGGTCAACCTGTATCGCTCCGATCCCCTCGTGGCGGACTCGGATGGAGACGGCGTGAACGACGGCGATGAAGTTTCGGTTTATCATCTCGGGGGGTCCATGAATGCCTTGCAGGCTGGCACAAACGGGGCTTTTGGAGCCTTCGACAGCGGGGTCGCTGGGGCCGGGGATGGGTCCGGTCTCATTCGCGGATCCTATGATCGGCGTGTCAACTCCCTCGACTACCAACTTTCTTGGGCGAATCTGACATCGACTGTCACGAACATGCACTTTCACGTTGGGGCTCCCGGGGTGTCTGGGGGTGTCGACCTCGCAGTCCCCGGTCCTTGGGCCAGTCCCCAAGCCGCCACTGGAATCACCATAGGAGATTCGGCCGAGTCCAACCTGCTGGCTGGTGACTGGTATCTCAATATTCATACCGGCAGTTTCACTGGCGGAGAAATTCGGGGGCAGGTCCTCGTGGCCGCCAGCAATCCGTCCAGTAGCGATTCCGACGGCGATGGGCTGTCGGATGGCGATGAAATCAATCTCCATGGAACCAACCCCACCAGCAGCGATAGCGACGGGGATGGGAGTAGCGATTCGGAAGAGGTGACTCTCGGTTCGGACCCGAACGATGCCGATGATTTCTTCCCGCTTGGGACTGTGGTCTTCACCGGGGAAGTGGGCGAATTCCGTGGACCGGATGACCTGCACCTCGATCCTGCCTCGGCGGTGATTGCCATTGATCTCTATGGTGACACCGACCGCGAGGTGAATGGAGTGATGTTCCGGACCGATGGACAAACTCCGGGACAGGGGATTGCCCGTGAAAAGGGCTTCAGTGCAGTGACATCGGCCGCAAACCAGATCAACGACTGGGTCCCGGCGGCCCCGGCCTTCAGCGGTGGTATTGGTGATTCAGCGGCCAACCTGGCTGAGATCATGCGGGACATTCGTTGGATGAATGCCCCCAATCCAATTACTGTGGATGTCTCCGGCCTCTACCCGGGAGGGATTTACGAAGTCCAGCTCCTGACCAATGAGGGAGCCGACCGGAACCGCCGCTGGGACATCGCGGTCGAGGGTGAGTTGGTGGTCGATGACTACAGTTCGGAGGGATCAACCGTAGCACCCGCGCAGGTCTGGGCACCCGACAACAGCTTCTACTATCGCGGTGAGTTCGAGGTGTCGGAGGACGGAGTGCTCAACGTGCTCATGCAGCAGCAAATCGGAGGGCGGCCTTGGCCGGGTGGAGATGGCAATCCCGTCCTGCAGGCCGTGGTGGTCCACCTCGATCGCACTGATAACGACGGTGACGGACTACCCAATTGGTATGAAGTGCGCACTGGGCGTAATCCGGAGGTGGCAGACTCCCTCGACCTCGATAGCGATGGACTCGCCAACAGCGATGAATTTGATATCGGGACCAACCCGGACGATGAAGACAGCGACGCTGACGGTCTCAATGATGGAGGTGAAGTGGCGGCAGGCTCCAACCCCGCTCTGGCCGACACCGATGGTGACGGACTTACCGACGGCGACGAGGTCAACCTTCATTCCTCCAACCCACTCCTCATTGATTCTGATAATGACGGAGCAAACGACGGAGTGGAAGTGGCCGAGGGCACCGACCCGGCTGATGCCGCAAGCCGTCCTGACGCCATCGAGGATCTCAACACGATCAGTGTGCTCCCAACCGGAACCTACAAGTTCCTGGCGGGGGGAGTGGTCTTCGAGGGATTCATTCATCGCGATCGGGCCCAGAGCTGGCTTTTGGTCGGTCGCGGACGCAATGGCTGGGAATTTGATGCCAATGGCCAAGGATCTCTCGATGAGGTGGGTGATTCCGATCTTCTTGGAACGAGCTCCGCCTTTGCTCCTGCGATGTATAGTGAAGCAACCATCCAGCAGCTCATCACCAAGGCTGGCGCGGACCTCACCGGAGTGGAAATACGGATTCGGCGGGCGGCAAATGTTGAGGGCACGGTCTA
>JALQTQ010000123.1:9483-9719 GCA_023263995.1 Akkermansiaceae bacterium
AGCAGCAATTTCAGCGTCGATCCGGCAGGGTTCGAAGTGGAGCTCGAGGTGCTCGAAACCGGAGGGCTTCCCCTTGCCAATCCGGGCGTAAACCTTCTGGCTAATACCCGCGACAGCCAGGTCAGCGGGAACGGCGGAGACCGGATCTTCACCTTTGGATGGAACAACCACGGTGGCCAGCGGGGATTCAGCTATGGTCAGGCCATCCAGGGAGTTGATAATGACGACCCCGAAAC
>JALQTQ010000124.1 GCA_023263995.1 Akkermansiaceae bacterium
GATGATCCTGATCTCGGCGGCGAGGACGTCGACGAGGGTCTCGCGAGGGTCAGCGGGCGCGGTGAACGAGACTTTCTTGTGCTCGAGGGCTTCGATCAGCCGGTCGACCGCGCGATTGATCTTCACTTCGGGGCGATTCAACTGCCAGAAGGCGGCCCCACCGAGGAAGAGGACAAGAAGACTGGCGGCGGGGAGAACTCGTTTCATCGGTTGGGGGCCAGTTGGAAGGTGAAACCCTTGAGATACTCTGTTTCCGGCAGGGTGGCGATGATGGGATGGTCGAGGCGTTGGGAATGCGAGTCGATCAGGCGCAGGGTGCGTTTGGCATCGACACAAGCGTGCTGGACGCTTTCCAGGAAAAGCTCGCGAGTCGCGTGGTGAGAGCAGCAGAAAGTGGCGAGGATGCCGTCGGGATTCAGCATCCGGAGGGCTCTCAAGTGAATCTCTTTGTAGCCGCGCATGGCGTCCTTGACCGTCTTTTTGTTTCGAGTGAAGGAGGGTGGATCGAGAATGATGAGGTCGTAGGTTTGATCGTGTTTGCGAAGGAAGTCGAACGCGTTGGCGGTCACGGTCGAGATTTCCACGCCGGTGAGTTTGGCATTGCGGGTGGTTGCTCGGGTTGCTTCTTCCGAGATGTCAACGGCCATCACCGATCGGGCCCCGGCCAGTTTACAGGCGAGGCTGAAGCCTCCTTGATTGCAAAAGACGTCCAAGACCTCACGTCCCGCAGCGTGCGCGGCGATGCGCCGATAGGCCGGCATGATGTCGAGGTAGAGACCGGTTTTTTGCCCGTCCGCGGGATCGATTTCAAAGGTGGCACCGTCGTGGCTCACGATGAAGGGTTCCGGTCGGGTGCCGTAGATTGTGCGGATTTCCTCCTCAAGGCCTTCGGGTCGCCGCATCGCAGAATCGTTTCGGAGGGTGATTGATTCCGGTGAAAGCAGATGGACGAGGGCTTCCACGATCAAATCTTTTCGCTGGTCCATCGCGAGAGTGGTGGTTTGGAGGACCAGGTGCTTGGCGTATTGATCCACGATGATTCCCGGGAGGCCGTCCGATTCGCTCCAGACCTGGCGACGCAGACTCGGGTCGATTCCGAGGGAGTCGCGGTGGCTGATGGCTTGAGAAATCCGACGAGTGAAGAAATCGAGATCGAGCTTTTGCTTCCGTCGCGAGATCCGGCGGGCGACAATTTGGGAGTGCGGGTTGTAAATGGCCACCCCCAGAGGACGGTCCTTAAAATCTTTGAGGGTGATCAAATCACCTGGATTCGGGTCACCGAAGGTTTTTTGAATTTCGCTGGCGTAGACCCATTCGTGACCGTGGAAGATGCGGGCACGGGGTTTGACAATGAGACCGGGCATGGCGGGAGCAAAGAGTAGTCGGAAGACGAGATCAAGATTAGGCATGCCTTTTCGCTTGATCATCCGGACGAAGCGGCCTACCTCCCTGCGTCCAGACAAATCCCATGGGTCAGAATCTTAAAACACGTCAGAAACGCCGCCGCAGAAAAGTTTACCTGAAGCGGAGAAAATCGAGGATCAAAGCTGGGGCGACTTCCAAGCCCGTCAAAGCCGAGAAGGCTGCCACGAAGACCGTAAAAAAAGCGGCCAAAAAGACCGCCAAGAAAGCAGCCAAAAAGGTAGCCAAGAAGGTAGCTGGGGCCGATGAGGCTTCTCCAGATAACGAGGAAAAGAAGGCTGCCGAGCCCGATAACAGCAGCGGCGAGGAAGAGTAGTCCTCCAGCCAGTCCCTTCTTCAGAGACCGCTCGGGCCTCGGTTCGGACGGTTTTTTTTGTAAGCTTCGCTTTGCTGGCCCGCTTGGGCGAACTCGACGATCCCGTCGCGGGCCCTCTTTCCGTTGTTTCTCCGGAAGCGCGGAAAAAAAAGGCATTTCCATTCCCATTTCTTGCGCTAGCGTCCGGTGCCGGGAGACGGGCGCCGCGCCCACCGGCGATTTATTATGTCCGACCAAACTCCTCAGGAACCTCAGCGTTCTCCGAAGACTCCTCCAGGGCCCTCAGAAAAGGGCGTCAACTGGAAGGTGATCATTCTTTTCACCATTGCTCTCTCGATCATTTTCGTTGCCATCAACGGAGCCGGCTCGGGGGGGAACAAGCCGTTGAAGTTTCCGGAATTCCGGGAGGCTTTGCTCGAGGGCCGGGTCTTGCAGACTGCTCCCAAGGGTTATCGCAACGGGGAATTGGAATTGGTCACCTTTGCCGGGGAAACCCGGGCGGAACTGCTGGGGGTTTACGTCGAGGAAGGAGCTTTGGTCGAGAAGTGGGAAAACCAGATGCCGGTCAAGTCGTCGGTTCAGGTCGACATCGATAGCATCAGCGACGATCTCAACCAGTCCTTCGGGGAGAAATTGACTTGGGTTACCGAGGTGCCCGCGGAAATGGCAGGGGCTGAGGAAATTTCCTTCGCACAGCTTCGGACCCTGCTCGCGGAGAACAAACTGGTTTTGGGGAAGGGCGTGGAGTTCAAGATCCTCCGTGAGCCCGGATCAGACCAAGGGGTGATCTATGCGACCAAGGGAGATCCCGTCGCCTTCACCGCCGAAAAGCTCAAGGAGATGGAGAGCGACGACAAGCTCATCCCCTTTGTGGTCAAACTCAACGGGGTGATCATGCGCAACGATCTTGCCGCGCTGGTCAAATCCAACATTAAAACCCGGACCGAGGACAACACCTTCGGAAAGGTGATGATGAGTCTCCTTCCGGTCCTATTGCTCATTGTCCTGATTTTTTTCCTCTTCCGCCACCAGATGAAGTCGGCGGGGCGAGGGGCGATGAGCTTCGGGAAGTCTAAGGCCAAGCTTCTGACGATGGACCAGCAGAAGGTGACCTTCAAAGATGTGGCTGGAATTCAGGAGGCCAAGGAGGAGCTCTACGAGATTGTCGATTTCCTGAAAGACCCGCGCAAGTTTCAAGCTCTTGGCGGAACCATCCCCAAGGGTGTCCTCATGGTTGGTCCCCCGGGAACGGGTAAGACCCTACTCGCTCGCGCCATCGCCGGGGAGGCTGACGTGCCCTTCTTCTCCATCAGCGGTTCCGATTTTGTGGAAATGTTTGTTGGGGTTGGGGCCAGCCGGGTCCGGGACATGTTCGAACAGGGGAAGAAGCATGCCCCTTGCCTGGTCTTCATCGATGAAATCGACGCGGTGGGTCGTCACCGTGGCCATGGCATGGGCGGAGGTCACGACGAGCGAGAGCAGACTCTGAATGCTCTCCTCGTCGAAATGGACGGATTCGATACCCAGCAGGGGGTCATCATCATCGCGGCAACCAACCGTCCCGACGTTCTTGATCCAGCTCTCCTTCGACCCGGCCGCTTCGACCGTCAGGTCACGGTCGCTTTGCCCGACGTCAAGGGGCGGGAGCAAATCCTCGCGGTCCATGCCAAGAAGATCAAACTGGCGGCAGGAACGGATCTCGGGGTCATTGCCCGTGGAACCCCAGGATTTTCCGGCGCGGAACTGGCCAATCTCATCAACGAGGCGGCTCTGTTGGCTGCTCGCAAGGGGATCAAGGCGGTTACCATCGCCGAGATGGAGGAGGCTCGCGACAAGGTCCGGTGGGGGCGGGAGCGACGTAGCCTGGCACTTTCGGACAAGGAGAAGAAAAACACGGCCTATCACGAGGCAGGCCATGCCATTTTGAACGAGCTGCTCGATCACACCGACCCGCTGCACAAGGTGACCATCATCCCGCGTGGTCCTTCCCTCGGGTCGACGATGTTTTTACCGGACGAGGACAAGTTCAATTACCGCAAGAACGAATTACTTTCCCAGTTGATCGTGCTCATGGGTGGGCGAGTGGCCGAGGAAATCATCTTTGGAGACGTCACCAACGGAGCTATGGGTGATATTCGCATGGCCACCAACATTGCCCGCAAAATGGTCTGCGAATGGGGAATGAGCGGCGAGCTTGGAATGGTAGAATATGGCGATAGCGGTAGCGGAGGAGGCTTCCTTGCGCGCGATATGATGAGTCAGTCAAAGAACTACTCCGAGGACACCGCGCCGAAGATTGATTCCGAGATCAAGCGGCTGATCGATCACGCTTACACCGAGGCCGAACGGATTTTGAAAGAGAATCGCGACCTGCTCGACAAAATTTCCGAGGCCTTGCTGGAATACGAGACTCTCGACGCCCAGCACATCAAGGACATCATCAAGCATGGTGAAATGAAGGATCCTCCGAAGCCGCCCCAGCCACCCGAGGTCCCTGAGGACCTGAAGGCTGAGAGAGTGTCGGAGACGGCCGGGGAAGAGCGGCGAGACGATGATGGCACTCTCCCACCGGAGGTGATCGGGGCCCCCGCTTGAAGACAATCAACCTCGAATCGATCAGCTAGGCCTGAGCGTCCGCGGCAAGGGGGAGAGCTGGAATTAAGATCATGGAAAACGTAGTTATTATCGGAACCGGATGTGCCGGATGGACGGCTGCCATTTACACCGCCCGCGCCAACCTGAAGCCTCTTGTGCTCTCGGGGACGCAATTAGGGGGGCAACTTACCACGACCACTGAGGTCGAGAACTTCCCGGGTTTCCCGGACGGGGTGATGGGGCCCGAGCTGATGGGACGGATGCAGCAGCAGGCCGAAAAATTCGGGGCCCGGGTTGAATTCAAAAAGGTCGACCAGATCAGCAAGGTAGAGAATGGAATCTTTGAACTCACAGTCGGCGATGAGGTCATTGCCACCAAGACTGTCATCATCGCAACTGGAGCTGCTCCTCGCTACCTCGGGCTGGAAAATGAGATGAGCTTGGTCGGGCACGGAGTGACTTCGTGTGCGACATGCGATGGGGCCTTTTACAAGGATGTCCCGGTGGCCGTGGTGGGGGGCGGAGATTCCGCGTGCGAGGAAGCGACCTTCCTGACCCGTTTCGCCTCAAAGGTCTACCTGATCCATCGTCGCGACGAACTGCGAGCGTCAAAAATCATGGCTGAACGCGCCCTGGCCAACGATAAGGTCGTACCCATTTGGGATTCCGCGATCACCGAGTATCTCACCGACGACCAAGGTGAGGTTCGGGCGGTGACCCTCAAGAATCTCAAGTCCGACGAAATCTCGGAGTTGGAGGTGAAGTGCGTCTTTGTGGCGATTGGTCACGTTCCCAATTCCCAGTTTGTGGGCGACTTGGTCGATCTCGATGAGAATGGTTACATCATTCAGAATCCTCGTGGCACTTCAACCAAGACACCGGGTATCTTTGCGGCTGGTGATGTTGCGGACCACGTCTACCGTCAGGCCATCACCGCGGCGGGTCAAGGGTGTGCGGCGGCGATTGAAGCCGAACGCTACCTCGCCGACGGTGAATAAGACCGGGAAGAGATCGATTGAAACAAGAGCCCACGTTCCGAAGCCAATCGCGATGAGGTGGTCCCCGTCGGCGGTGGCGGGGGAGCTACGTGTTCGCTACGTCGGAGATCCCGGTGCCCTGAGTGAGGTGATCATGCGGGCGAACCAGCGGGCACCGTCTTCCAAGTCCGCCACCGTGATGAACTCGTCGGCGGTGTGGGCTTGATCGATCGACCCCGGGCCGAGGCAGATCGATGGGATCCCGGCAGCGGCGAGGTGGGTCGCGTCCGAGAACCAGGGTGCCCCGGTCAGCTCCAGATTCGGCACTGCCGCTGTCAGTTGCTGGAGCCATGGGTGATCGGGGTCGAGCGACATCGGGGGCGATTCGCTGGCCTTGATGATGTCAAGGGGGCCAATGAAATCAGCAAGGATCTCGCGGGCGGGCCGTTCTTGGACCAGCTCCGGGACGGTCCGAATGTCGATGATGGCTCTCGCTTCGTCGGGAACGATGTTGGGCACCGTGCCTCCGCGAATGGTGCCGACGTTCATCGTGGAGAAACCAAGCACGGGGTGCGTGCTCCGTGACAGGAGGGCGTGAAAAGGGCCTTCCTGAAGGGTCCTGATTCCCTCGATCAGTTTCAAAATTGCATTTTCCCCAAGTTGTGGTTGGGAGGCGTGGGTGGATTTTCCGGTGGCCTGCAAGGTGGCCCAAAGGGAACCTTTGGTGCAGTGCACTGCTTTGAGCGAGGTCGGTTCTCCAGCAATCGCAAAGGCATATTGGTCGGCGTATCGCGAGGCAAAATGACGGGATCCCGGCTGTGAGGACTCTTCTCCCATGAAGGCCACAAAGTCGACTGCCACCGGGAGCGACGCCAGACGGTCGGCATTTTCGGCCAGGCCCCAGAGCATCGCGGCCATCGGGCCCTTGGTGTCGGAGGTTCCGCGGCCGTGGACCTTTCCGTTCGACACAGTGGCGGCGAAAGGCTCGATCGTCATGCCATCGATCCCCACGGTATCGAGGTGGGGAGCCAAGAGAAGGCGGGGTCGGTCTTGTGGGCCGGGAGCCCGCGCGATGAGATTCGGGCGTCCCGGTTCCACTTCCTCGAGCCGGGTTGCGAATCCCAAAGGAGTAAGGAACTCTTGAACGGCGAGGGCGAGTTGTTCCTCTCCGCCCGGGGAGACTGCGGGATTTTCGTCAGGGTTGACCGACGGAATTCGCACGAGGGTCTGAAGAAGTTCGATGACGGAGGTCATGGTATGATCGTAGGAAGGGTTGACCTTGGGGCAAAGTTTTTCCTCTTGGCAACGGGGCAATGGATCAAGCACACTCCGGACATGAGAAAGAAATGCTCGCTTGCCATTGCGCTGATGTTGCTCGCCGGATTCGCCTTGGTCGGGTTGGCTCAGAAAACGAAAGACGGTCCCTCGAAAGTGGTCAAGGTCCTCATTCTCGACGGACAGAACAACCACAAGTGGCAGGAGACCACCCCGGTCCTGCAGCAGATTTACGGAACCAGCGACCGCTTCAGCGTCGATGTCAGCACGAGCCCGGGAGCCAAGGCGTCCGAAGAAGAGTGGGACAAGTGGCGTCCCGAATTCTCCAAGTATGATGTCGTGGTGAGCAACTACAACGGTCAAATGTGGCCGGGCGAAGTGCGTGCCGCTTTTGTTGAATACGTGAAGAAAGGTGGCGGCTTCGTAGTCGTGCACGCAGCCAACAATGCCTTTTCAATGTGGCCGGAATATAACGAGATGATTGGCCTCGGTGGCTGGGGTGGCCGGACCGAAGAGAGCGGTCCCTACGTTTATTACAAAAACGACAAGCTGGTGGTCGATGGTTCGGCCGGTCGCGGGGGTGGGCATGGTCCGCAACATGAATTTGTGGTGGTGAACCGGGCTCCCGAGCATCCCGTCACCAAGGGAATGCCCACGAAATGGCTGCATACCAAGGATGAGCTATACGACACTCTCCGCGGCCCCGCCAAAAATCTTGAGGTCCTTGCCACCGCCGCCAGTGAAAAGAGCAAGCGCGACGAGCCGATGTTGATGGCCCTCACTTACGGCGAAGGGCGGGTCTTTCACACCACTCTCGGACATGCCACCTACTCGATGCAGTGCCGTGGCTTTTACGACACCCTTCTCCGCGGCACCGAATGGAGCGCCGGCCAGGAGATCACCGTGACTTGGTCCGATGATTTTCCGACCAAGGACAAGACCACTCCGATGGCGGCGAAGTGACTTGCTGATCGCGGTTAAGGACGTCGGAACTCCTCCGGGTAGTTGGCCAAATGGTGGAACATCCCGGAGGTGCAGTTTGGTTGCCTCTTTTGGGGGCAGCCCTCCACCCCCTCCTGGGATTTTGCATCCAAGAGGGAGCGCGTCGGGGCGTTGGCCTGACGGTGGTGGTCGCGACCGCCAACCTGGTGACCTGTCTGGTCTTCTTTGCAACTCTTAGCCCGAGCGGGAGTTGGGCGCTTTCGGGCGGTGACTGGTGGGCTGTCGGCAATGGAGTGATCTTTTTCCTGGGACAGTGGTTTTCGACCCAATCGGTCAAATCGGGCGACCTTGCGGTTCATTCCTCGGCCCTGGGGATGAAAGTGGTGATTGTTGGGATGCTTTCCCTGATGGTGGGCTTGGAGGACAGTTCTTGGAATCTTGTGGGAGGGGTGATCCTGGCCTCCTTGGCGGTTTTTTTGGTCTCAGGGGGAAGTCTGGAGGGGTGGCGGAAGCATCGCTCGACCGTTTTGCTGACCCTGCTGGCCTGCTTCTTTTTCGGACTCAACGATTTTCTGACCGGCTGGCTGAGCCGCGACATCGGGGCAGATCGCTGGCTCACTCTCATGATGGGAACAAGCGGGATGATTTCGATGGTGCTTCTGTTTGGTCGACGGGACCAGGTGCAGGCTTTGGTTGGAATGTCGGCCGCTCGTTGGTTTGTTTTAGGGGCCGGTGTTCTTCTTGGCCTGCAGGCCCTGGCGGTCAATCTGGCCTTCAGCCGATATGGACAACCGACGTTGAGCAATGTGGTTTACAGTTCTCGTGGTCTCATGGCGGTCGCTTTTCTTTACTGGGTTCTCAAGCGGGGAGACCCTTCGCTGATCAAAGAGCAAATCTTGGGGGCGGCACTCATGGTCATCGCCTTGGCCTTGGTGCTGGGTGGCTGACTGGCGGGGAGGCGATTTGATTGAGGTGCCAGATGGCGTCCTCGGAGTTTGGCACGGGCCAGGAAAAAGAATCGCGAAGAGCCTGGTGGGTGAAGTGGTGGGCCTGCGCGGCGGCTTCTTCGGCGGAGTGTCCGAGGGCCAATCCGGCGGCGAGGGCAGCTGACAGAGTGCACCCGGTGCCGTGGGTTTGGGGGAGTTCGAGATGCGCGGCGGTGAATGATCTAATGGAGTCTTGGTTGGCAAAGAGGTCGCGGTGTTGGTCGCGGTCCTTCAGGTGACCTCCCTTGAGGTAACAAGCACCGCCAAACTCTGAGGAGAGATCGAGGGCGGCTTTCTCCTGATCGGCCGGGGTTTTTACTTCGCGCCCGAGCAGGAAGCTCGCTTCCGGCAAGTTTGGGGTGATCACGGTGGCAAGGGGAAGGAGTCGACCGCTGATCTCGCCAAGGGCGTCGTCGAGAAGCAAGGGGTCGCCAGTGGAGGCCACCATGACGGGATCGACGACGAGGGGGATGGACGAATCGGCGAGGAGATCACAGACCACGGCAATGTGATCGCGTGAATAAAGCATGCCAGTTTTGAGGGCTGCGATCGGGTAGCGGTTGAGGAGGAGGCGAATTTGATCGTGCAGCACTGCCGGAGGGATCGGATGGACTTGGCTGACCTCGAGCGGGGTTTCCGACACCACACAAGTCACGGCGGTCAGTCCGTGAAGTCCGAAGCTGGAAAAGGTCTTGAGATCGGCCTGCATTCCCGCTCCAGCGGAGCAGTCGGAACCGGCGATGGTAAGAACAACAGGTGGGGCCATGGGGAAGGATAAAATGATCCTGCCAAGGGGCAAGCGGGGAGCGGATGGACTTGCCCCAGTCGGCTTGCATCGATAGCCTTCTCGGGTGTTCGGGGAATTCAGAGAGGTGGCGGGACTCCGGGTGGAACTAGAGCGGGTGGTGCACGTGCCCGGGCTTGAGGCCCCGCCGGAAAGGCCTCATCCCTTCGCTTATTTTCTTCGCATCGTCAACGATTCGGAGGAAACGGTCTCCATTCTTGGGCGCAAATGGATCCTGCGCGATGACTTGGGACAGGTCTTCGTGGTGGAAGGTCAGGGAGTGGTGGGCCAGACTCCGGTGCTCAAGTCGGGTCAGGTTTTTGCCTACAATTCTTATCACGTGGTGGCCGACAACACCGTTGTCA
>JALQTQ010000125.1 GCA_023263995.1 Akkermansiaceae bacterium
CGAGAGTTTCAGGAGCTTGGTCGTTTGTTCCTCCACCTCCACCACGTCGACGGCCTCGGCCTTCACGTCCTCCAAGCTGGGCAGACTTCCATCCGAATCCCCTTCTTCTCCTTTCTCCCGAGCAAGCATCGCGGCTTCGCGCCGTCTCAAGGCTTGCGCGATGGCAAGCCTCCGCCGGGACACCAAGGTCCAGCGGGTGAGGAACCGAACGACAATGAAAGCAAGAGTCAGCAAGCCGCCGGTGGCCCCGGCCTGATCGCGCAAGGTCAGGACCGATTCGAAATACCCCAGCAGGGCTCCAATGATGAAAACGATTGGGAAAGCCAAGATGAGGAAGTAGCAAAACTTGCTCACCCCTGAACTGCCTGAGCCCTTTACCAAGATAGAGCGCTTGGGATGAAAGAGATGATGACAGAATCCGGCCAACACGAGCATTCCAAGAATGAAGGAAAGTCGCCCCGACTCCGGGACCGAATCGTCGGAGGTCAAGGCGGGGACGAAGAAGACAAAAACCGGCGCCATTGAAGTGAGCCAGGCGAGGTTCCGGCGAACCTGCGCCGCCCGGTCCGTGTGAATGCGGAAGTGATTGACGAAGAGCCCGGCAGGGGTTGAGAAGCGCATCAGGAGCGAACTCAGAAAAAGGAAGAGCGCCAGCCGATAGAGACCGTCATGCCATGACTTGGATTCGCCGGCGAGGTCGGCACAAGCATAAATCAAAAGAGGCAGCCAGAGGCTGAGTAAAAACGCAGCCCCCAAGTATTCAACGGTCGGGCGAATGCTCGTACAATTGCGTCGGACCGCCTGCTCACTGCGGGTTTTGAGAATTTCCTTTAGCGTGCCACGCCGGAGGAGAATCCCCAGCACACCCAGCACAATGAGAAGGACAGTGATGAAACTTTCTCCAAAAAGGCGAGTGGAGAGATTCACCAGGAATTGCCGGTCGAGGCTGATCAAACTGACAATCCGGCGCCATTCCTCGGGGACTTCCGACCAACTGAAGGGGCGGGCGCTCTTGATCCAAAGGAGACGTTTGTCGATGAAATTGGAATATTTCTGGATGTCCGCGATCGTGCGCCGGGCCACTGTGGTCCCCTTGGCCAGTTCGGCATTGAGACTGCGGTATTCCTCGACCAATTTGCTCAGAGCATCCTGCCGCTTTTGAAGCAGGTCATTGACCGCCTCGCGGGTGATCCCGGGATTGGCCTGCAGCAGCTCACTCATCTGGCCGGCAGGAATGACCGAGAGGTTGCGTAGGCGCTCGGCTTCCTCCAGCAAGGCGATTTCGGCCTTGGCCACCAGCTCGAGCTTGCTTCGGAGTTCCGCTGAGATTTCATCCTTACTCGGTAAGCTGGCCCGCTGGCGTCGCAGGAGCACCCCGGTTTCCCCATCGATTCCCAATCCGGCTTCCTCGAGCAGGGTGATGCGCTGGTCGGCGGCCTTGAACTGTTTCTCGATGCGCCGCCCGATTTCCGTGATGCCATCATGGTAAGCCTTGGCGCTCGCAAGCATCTTTTCAACCTCATCCTGAGTGGCCCGGACCTCCCGGAGCTCCTCGACGATGGAAGCAAACTCCGGCACCTTTTCGAAGGCCCGGGTGAACTCCTCGATGGCCTCCCGGGTTTCCTTGGCCTCCGCCTTTTTCAGAGCCGTGATCCGGACTTCAAGCTTTGCCCGGAGCGAGTCGAGTTCAGCCGCGTCGGTCTTGGCTCTCGAAATCAAGTCGCCAGCCACCTTGGTGCGCGCTTCGATGAAGTCTTTCCGCGCGGCAATCTCCTTGAGTTTTGCTTCGATCCGGGGCTTTTTCAGAAGGGCAAGTTGATAGCTGGCTTTTTCAATCTCGCTGCTTCCTTGGGGAGTAAATTCGAGAGCCTTGAGTTCTGCCCGCAGCTTTTCCTCTTCGGCGATTGCGGCGGCCACCTGAGACGAAGCCTGCTTGGTATCATTTTCGATGGTCTCGAGCCTTGAGGCGTTTTCCGCGATGAGTCGGTCGGTCTCCTTGAGAGCGGCCGCGATTGCATCCCGCTCGGCATTCGCTGGTGGCTCCGCCGGAAGTTGCAGGGGCTCCGACCTACCGAGGGCCTCGATCGCTTTCCGGTTTTCAGCCTCGGCCTTTACCGCCGCTTCCGCTGCCTTCCACTCATCAAGGGCCTCCTGCCAAATCGCAAGGGCCTCGGCGGCGGCGGCATCCCCCTCAGCCGCCTTGTTTGCCTCGATCCGCTCCGTCAGCTCTTCCTCCGTCAAGGTCTGGGCAACAAGCGGGCAGATGAGAAACAGAAAAAGCAGAAGAATTTTCACGGGCGTTGGAGCCTAAGCAAACCTCTCAGAAAAAGAAAGTCCGGCAAGCTCTTGTCTTTCACCAAACGGCGAGAGACTTTGACCTCCATGAAAAGCGAATACGACCTTGTGGTGATCGGAGGAGGCAGCGGGGGATACGCCGCTGCCCGGAAGGCAAGCGGGCTAGGCCTGACGGTGGCACTGGTCGAAGGGGCGCGGGAGCTCGGAGGCCTCTGCATCCTCCGTGGCTGCATGCCCACCAAAGCCCTGCTCGAAACTTCGAACCGGATGAGGGCCATTCACGAGGCCAATCAGTTCGCAATCAAGGTGGGTAAACCCTCGGTTGACCTCGATGCTCTGCGCTCCCGTAAATCCCGCCTCGTCGAAGGTTTCCAACACTGGCGCATCAAAGGACTCGAAAACGGAAACTTCGACCTCATCCGAGGCCATGCCCGCTTCAACGACCGCCATGAGATCGCAGTGGAAGGACACGGCACGCTCAAAGCTGGAGCGGTCATGATCGCCACCGGCTCAGTGGAGAACATCCCTCCCCTCACGGGCCTTGCCGATACCCCCTACTGGACCAGCGATGAGATTGTCGACCTTCCCCGCCTCCCTGAATCGATGGTGATCGTTGGCACGGGCGCGGTAGGCATGGAGTCAGCCTTCCTCTTCCAAGGACTCGGCTCGAAAGTGACCATCATCTCCCGGAGCCGACCTCTCATTGCCAATGTCGATCACGCAATTTCCGAGGCGATGGAAAAACGATGCCACGACCTCGGCATCGAGATTATTTTCGAGGATCCGCTGGCCCGGGTCGACCACCGGGATGGGGAATTCACGCTCCAACTGACTTCAGGCAATACTCTTTCCTGCGACCAGCTCGTCATGGCGGCTGGCCGGAAGCCCAACCTGTCGGGACTTGCGCTTGAAAAAGGGGGATTCCCCGCCGATCTGGAGAGGTTGAAAATCAACGAATTCTGTCAGACCTCACAACCCCACATCTTTGGCATGGGGGATGTTTCAAGTCCCCTCGCGGTCGTTCACCTTGCCGTGATGCAGGGAGAAGTGGCCGCGGAAAATGCCGCTGCCTTCCTCCAGGGACGTGAGGCCACCGCCAGATGGGAAGAACGCCTCAACATCTTCGGGATCTTCACCGACCCCGAACTGGTGGAGGTCGGCTGGAACGAGGAACAGGCCCGTCAGAGGGGATTTGACCCCGTCTCAGCCCACTACCGCTATGACGACCAAGGAAAAGGAGAAATCGTGGGCGAAAAACACGGCCTCGTCATTCTGACTGCCGACCGGAAGAGCGGACGACTCCTCGGGGCCTCCGGCCTCGGCCCACACGTCATCGACTACGCTCACACCATCCTCGTCGCCCTCCATCAAAACCTCACCGTGGCCGAATTCCTCAAGATCCCCTCGTATCACCCCACCCTCGGCGAGATCTGGACCTATGTGGCCGAGGAGTTACTCGATAAACTCTGAAAAACTCAGGACAAATCATTTCAGGTCGGGCTTGCTTCCGATGGGCATTTACGCTTTACCGCTTTTCAACGGAGGACATTTTCCTCCATCCCTTTTCCTTTCTACCTCGATGAGAGACTGGTTCCGGGTTTCCTAATTCCCCTCGTCGAACCCTGCCCGAAGGAGTTTATCCATTCGGCTCTCTACTGATCATGACCATTACCTCATTCGAGGAGCTTGCCTTGGCGGCTCCCCTCAAGCGTGCTCTTTTCGAACAAAATTACGCCACGCCCTCGCCGATCCAAGCGCAAGCCATTCCCCTCCTGCTCGAGGGACGCGACCTGCTGGGCATTGCCCAGACCGGCACCGGGAAAACGGCAGCCTTCTCGCTGCCCATCCTCAACGCCCTACACCAAGATCCGCGACCACTCCGACGCAAGTCCGCCCGGGTTCTTGTGCTCACTCCCACCCGCGAACTTGCCACCCAGATCTCACAAAGCTTCGCCACCTATGGCAAACATCTTCGCTTCAAACACACCCTCGTGTTCGGGGGTGTCGGGAAAAATCCGCAGATCCGCGCGATGCAACCCGGGGTTGATGTCCTCGTGGCCTGCCCCGGTCGACTTCTCGACCACCTGAATGAGGGCGATATCGACCTTTCGGGAGTTGAGTATTTTGTCCTCGATGAAGTCGACCGTATGCTCGACATGGGATTCCTGCGCGATGTCAAAAAGATCGTAGCCGCCTTGCCCCGCAAGAGGCAATCGCTCTTCTTTTCCGCCACCCTGGCGCCCCAGATCAAAGACCTGGCTCACTCCATCCTCGAGAACCCTGCCTCGGTTTCCATCGCTCCCGAGAAAACGACCGCTGAGAAGGTCGCACAGAAAGTCTGCTTCATCGATAAGGAGGCAAAGCAGAAGCTGCTTTTGCAACACCTCGAGGCGCAACGAAACAAGGGCCTGACCATCATCTTCTCGCGAACCAAGCACGGAGCCAACAAACTTTGTAAAGTGATCAATTCCCACGGATTCGAGTCTGAGGCCATCCATGGCAACCGCTCCCAAGCACAGCGCGACCGAACCTTGGCAAAATTCAAAAAAGGCTCGCTTCCCATTCTGGTGGCCACCGACGTCGCAGCCCGCGGAGTCGACGTCAAGGATGTCACCCTCGTCATCAACATGGACCTGCCCAACGAGGCCGAGGCCTACGTGCACCGCATCGGTCGCACCGGCCGCGCCGGAGCAGCCGGACATGCCGTGTCTTATTGCTCCCCCGAGGAACACGAATTCTTTATCGATATCGAAAAGCTGATCGCACAAAGGATTCCCGTCGACTCCTCCCACCCGGACCACCATGAGGAACTGGCCTCGCTGCACGCCCAAGGCCGGACTTCCCCGCTCTCGACCCGTGACAATGGCGGCAAAACCCGGGGAGGCGGCGGCAATCGCGGTCGCTCGCGAAACTCCGCGCACCTGGGCCAGCGAACCCGCCAGCCCAATCAACGGAACGCCTCCGGGCGGTCACGTCGCCGCAGCCGAGCCTGATTGACTCTTTTTTTGCCGATTTCCTCCACCTTCGAGAAAAAACGTTTGCAATCGCAATCCCGTTCCCGTAGTTCCTCCGCCCCGCCAATCCACCCAACGACCATGGACATCATCAACAAGATCGAAAAAGAGCAAATGAAGTCAGACGTCGCCGACTTCAATGTCGGTGATACCGTCAAGGTTCACAATCGGGTCGTCGAAGGCGGCAAGGAACGGATCCAGATCTTTCAGGGCATCGTCCTCGCCAAGGGCGGAAGCGGTATCAACCAAGCCTTCACCGTCCGTAAAATTTCCTACGGCACCGGCGTTGAGCGGGTCTACCCAGTTCACAGCCCACGCATCGCCAAGATCGAGGTGGTGTCCCGCGGCAAGGTGCGGCGCGCCAAACTTCACTACCTCCGCCAGCGCGTCGGCAAACGCGCGATCCAAGTCAAGTCAGCCGACTGAGTCTCCTTTCTGGAAACAAGACCCACTCTCGCCTCCGCTGCAGGACTACTTCTTGCAGCGGATTTTTTTTGCACTTCACCTCCTGCTCTCGTGCTCCCAACCTCCGGCATCGTGCGGATTCACTGGGCCATTGTCCTTTTGGCCGTGATCGGGGCCATCTCGGTCACGTGGTACGTGCGTACCAAGGACCTGAACTTTCTCCAACCCGAAGGCATCGACCTCTCGGCCGATCGCGAAAACACCAACATCGCCACCGGAACAGCCTCGGTGCAGCCCACCCTTTCCGGGGACCCCGAGTCCCAACCACCCGTGCCTGAGGAATCAGTCAGGCCGGTGGAACCCAAAGTCACCCCGATCACCGAGGAAGATCTCGGAGACCTCGATGCTGCCCCCGGCCTGAAATCCTATCAGGACTTCGCCCGAAATCATCCCGCCGACCGACTCTTCGAACTTTCATCCGCCCTTCGCTCAAAAGGCCACTTCCAACGGGCTCTCCTCGCCATCGAGCGCGTCGTCGACACCTGCGCACCCGACGCCAAACTCCTGACTGAAGCAGGCTTGGGCATCTCCGCACTCACCCCGACCCTCCCGCGTTGGAATGTCGATCCAGCAGCGGAAATCCCCCTCAACCTCATCCTGAGTCTGGCCCGCCCGGCACCCGATTCCCTGAAAAAGACCCTTGTCGATCTCGCCCTCACCATTCGGGAGTCGTCCGGGGATCAAATCGAAATCATCCCCGTGGTCAAAAGCAGCGAAACCCCGGGCGCTTCGCCCGATGGCCCGGTGGCCCTCTGGTTCTCCCCGGTCGACAACGACGAGGTGACCTCCTCGGTCATCACCACCCGCCTCGCAAGCAATCCCGACCAAGCCTACTCCACGCTTGCCCTTGCTCTTTTCAAGGCCATCCGCAGTAGTCTCGGGGGACACGGATACCCCCCCGCCATCGAACTGGAGTTCGATGGCCCCAACCTCCTCAAAACCCAGATCACTCGTCTCATGTGGCGGGACTTTGCCCATTCCCTCACCACCGCGACCCGCGGAACCCCCGAAATCGCAGGGGGGGACGACGAGAACTTTTCGGAGGAAAATTGATCCCAAGAAATCCGCCCAGTCTTTCGTTACCCCTCGCCCCGCCCAGTCATGCCTCGCTCATTCATCGCCATTCTCCTTCTCTCCACGGTCTTTGCGCTCTCCCAAGAAAGCCCGAAACCGACCACCCCCCGGCCCGAAATCGTCCGCCTCGATCAGCATCGCCTCCAAATCGGAAAAATCATCATCGACCAAAAGAAGCGAGAACTGCGCTTTCAGGCCGGAGTCAATATGACCGAAGGCTTGATCGAGTATTGCCTCGCTACCACCAAGAGCGACAAGGTCCACGAAACCCTGTTCCTCACTGACATCTCCCCCTTTAACCTCAACGTCGGGATGAAGCTCCTGGGCATCAAGGAATCAAAAGAGCTTTTCGAAATCATCGATCAGGACACGTGGAGACCGACCGGGAAGTTTCCCGAAGTGACTCCTGAAGTCCACGCAGCCTCTCTCGTCGATCTTTTCGTGGAATGGGGTGAGGGAGACGAAAAGAAACGTCGGCCGATGCACGAGCTGATCCATCACATCGAGTGGCCTGACGAGACCGCAACCCCGCAACCCAACCAAAAGGTCGAGACCCAAAAAGCCACCCTCACCACAATGGAGCCCGGCCCGTGGCTTTCGACCGGGTCCTACCTCCACCAGGGACGCTTCAAGGCCGAAGTCGGAGGTCTCATTTTCGCCATCTTTACTAACGAACAAGCCATTGTAAACTTTTCTGGCAAAGATCGTCAATTGGGTGACGTTTGGATTCCCAACCAAAAAACTGTCCCCGCCGTTGGCACCGTCGTATCCATCACCGTTCAACCCCACCAACCCAAACCATGAAAAACCTCATCATCAGCACCATCGCCGGAGTGTCCGTTCTGCTATCAGGTGCCCAAGAACCGCTGAAGGGTAAGCAACTCTCACTCAAGCTGGAGTCCCAGCAAGTGATCAAGAAAGGCAATCAATTCCTCCTCTCCCAACAAAATGAGGAAGGATACTGGGGCGATCCCGACCTCCCCGCCGTCACCGGCTTCGTCATCAAGTGCCTTCTTGAGGATCCGGCTCACGATCCAGCCAGCCCTTCCCCGGCCCTAGCAAAGGGACTATCCTGGCTCCTCGCCCAGCAAAAAGAAGACGGGGGGATTTACGGCCGCGGGATGGCCACCTACTCAACCGCCTCATCCATCATGGCCCTCTGGGCCGCCGGTCCCGAGAAATACAAGGAACAGATCGTCCTCGCTCGTAACTTCCTCATCAATCAACAGACCGATTGGGGAGTCCGAGGCGAAAATGACACCAAATATGATGGTGGCATCGGCTACGGCGGCTCGCTCGCTCACTCTGACCTCTCCAACACCCACCGCGCTCTCGAGGCCCTCTATACCACCCGGACTTTGGCCACCGACTCGGGCGACAAAAAGGCCCTCGATCTCGACTGGGAGGCCGCCCTCGCCTTCGTCTCCCGTTGCCAAAACCTGCAAGCCACCAACAAAGGGGAAAAGGTCGGTGACGATGGAAGTTTTGTTTACTACCCCGGGAACTCCAAGGCTGGCGAGGTGATCGACAGCGAGACCGGACGGGTCGCCCTGCGTGGATACGGTTCCATGTCCTACTCAGGACTTCTCTCGCTGGTCTACGCCGACCTCGATGCCAGCGACCAGCGCGTCAAGGCCGTGCTCACTTGGCTCTCCGACAACTACACCCTCGACGAGAATCCGGGACTCGGTGGCCAAGGTCTCTACTACTACTACAATGCCATGGCCAAGAGCCTGATTGCCGCCAATAAGCCCACTCTTCAGGGCAAGAACGGACTGGAAATTGACTGGCGTAGCGATCTGGCCGCAACCGTGATCAACAACCAACGCGAAGACGGTTCTTGGATCAACGACAAGGCCAGCCGTTGGATGGAAAACGATCCCGTTCTCGTCAGCGCCTATGCCGTGATGACCCTGGAAAAGATTCACTCCTCCCTGAAGTAGGGGTCGATCAGGGCAACCCCGGATTCCAAGATTCACGCATCGCCCAAGCAACCTGACCGCAGGCAACAACCATCACCCGGCTCGCCTTCAGTCTTTCTCGACTTGCGCCGGTTTGATCGGTGAGAAGAAGCATCCCGTGGCAGTCTGCCCGAGCAAAGCCGGGTGGAGCCGTCCCTGTCGGGTCAACGCGTCGCGCAGATCTTCCGGCCTCACCGGATTCTGCTTGCGGTTCAGCAGGTGGTAAGCCTCGGCCGCCACCAGAGCGGCAGCCTGCGAGCTCCCACTCAAGGTTTTTTCCTTCCCCGCGGGCCAAAGTGACCTCACGTTCCGTCCTACCGCCGAGGCAAAGACCTTTTTCTTCCCCGTGCTCGCCCGAGGAGCGGGAAATCCCCGATCAGAACACGCGGCAATCGTCAACAAATTCGGGTGTTCCAGGCACCCCGGCAGATAAGCCTCCTCCTCACCAAGGGCGTCGAGATTGGCACCCGCCCCGTTGGTGGCGGAGACGATAACGACGCCCATTTTGAGCAGCGACTCCAGCAAGGCCCGGAATTCCTCAAACAACTTTCCGCTCGTCTTCTTGCGCTCCAACGAAAAGGAACAGAGCACGACCGAAACCTCCCGCCCGGCTTCGAGGTCAGTCTGCAGCTTCCGCAAAGCCGCCACCAAGTGATCGGGAGCGAGATTCGCGACCCCGGTTCGTAACATG
>JALQTQ010000126.1 GCA_023263995.1 Akkermansiaceae bacterium
GAATCCACTGACGCAGGAGCATCGGATGGCGCGGGTGCGTCGGCAGGCGTGGGTGCGTCGGCAGGCGCGGGTGCGTCGGCAGGCGCGGGTGCGTCGGCAGGCGCGGGTGCCCCAGCAGGAACCGGCACCTCCAGCGAATCGGTCGGCGGAGTCACCGGCACAGCAGGAGCGTCGGGAGCTTCAGGAGTTGCCGGTTCTTCCACCGGAGCGCTGGTTTTCGAAGCCCCATCAGAGGAAAAGTCCTTCGTCGAATTTTTCTTTCCGGTGAGAATGCCGAGGGTGAGCGAGAGAAGAAAGAAGAGAGTCCCGAGGTAAACCGTGCCTTTCTGAAGAACATCGGTGGTGCGCGCGCCCCAAGCCGCATCCGTCATTCCGGAACCAAAGGCTGCACCCAGTCCTTCTTGCTTGGGTCGCTGCATCAGGATGACGAGAATCAACAAAAGACTCACCACCACGTGAGCGACGATCACCAGATTGATTGAGATATCGAGCATGGGGGCGGGAAGATACCGATTCCCCCCGACTTGTAAAGGGGGAGTTTTAACCCTTCCGACCAGCCGCAATCATCTTCTCACAGATCAGTTCCCCGACTTGATGATCTTGTTCGAGGGATTGAGGACGAGACGAATTGGGATGATCCGCTCTTCAGAGACTCCGAAGGCCATGATGGTGACACACTCCCCTTTCTTGATCAGATGGGCCGCCCCGCCGTTCATGATAATGTGACCGGTCCCAGGGGCACCCGCCTGCACGTATGTTTCGAGCCGATTTCCGGAGGTCATTGAGGTCACGAGCACCCGTTCCCCTTCCCACAAGCCCGCCGCCTCCATCAGATCACTGGGGATCTCGATGCTCCCCTCGTAGTCGATGTCCGCCTGCATGATAACGGCCCGATGGAGCTTGGACTTCAATTGAATGCGCTGCACGGGAGGGACAAAACGGAGAATACCCGCCGCGGTCAAGCGACGAAAAACTGAGGGATTGAAATATTCTTCCGAGGTGACACCCTCCATCCATGCTGAAGCACCTACTGATCATCACCATTACCTTCACGGCATGTCGGGGCACCGGTGAGGAAAATGACCCAACCATCCCTCCCTTGGTGGTCAAGAAAGCCTTGCAGTGGATGCAAAACTCTGACCCTGGCAAGCGGGAGGCGGCTTATCGGACTTTCCAGCTTTACGGCGACGAAGGAGGGGCGATCTACCGTCGCACTCTCGAAAAAGCGCGCCAGCTCCACGAAAAGAAGCTCGCTGAAATCCTGGGCGACGAGCGCGCCAACCCTTTCGCCGAACTTGAGGAAATTGCCGAAAACCTGAAGACCGAGCGGGCTCGTATCTACGCCCTGATCAAGACCGATTACAAAAAGGACCCCGGCAAGATCGCAATGCTCCACCGCGAGGTGGAATCGCTCTCCAAACTCCACGAACGAGCCCTCAAGATCGCCTCGAAGAATGGCGAGTCCCTCACTCAAACAATCGAAAGCGTCGCCGCCGCCCTTTCCGAAGTCGACCGCGAGATCAACTTGGTCGATGGCAACAAGACGGCGGCCAACGAAAGTGCGCCGGCCCGAGCCCTTGAGCAGTCCTACGAAGGTTCGGTCTATCTCCAAACAAAGGAAACCATCGTCAGGCTGACGAGAGAAATCTCCGACCTCGAGTCGACCCACACCGACAACGACGCCTGCGACTGGGCCAACCCTTCCCAAAAAACCTTCGCCCGCACCCTCAACTCCTTTCGGGCCCTCTTCGCCCTGACCCCACTCCGGCTCGAGGAACGTCTCTCGCAGGCTGCGGTCGATCACTCCCGGGACATGGCCTCGCTGGGCTTCTTCGCCCACGAATCGCCGGTCCCCGGTAAGAAATCCCCGGGCGACCGGGCCCGTAAGGCCGGATTCCAAGGCGGCTGGTCCGGGGAAAACATCTTCATGGGATCAGGCTCGCCCCAAGCCGCTTACAATGCCTGGTTTGGATCGGACGGGCACCGATTCATCATGTTCGCCAGCGGCCCCAACCTCATCGGCGTTGGACCACACGGCAAACACTGGACCATGATGACCGGTCGCAGGTAGGATCCCAACGTGAGCATCGAGGATCGGCTGAACTACCGCTTTCGGAACAAAGAGCTTCTGAAAGAAGCCCTGTCGCACCCTAGCCTCTCGTCCGAAATTCGTCCCGCCCCCCCGGACAATCAGCGACTCGAATATCTGGGCGATGCCGTTCTCGAGCTGGTCATCAGCACCTATCTCTTCCACCGCTTTCCCGATTTGAAGGAGGGCCCTTTGACCAAGCTCCGGGCTTCTCTGGTTTCCCGGCCGGCCCTGGCCCGCGCCGCCCGCACCATTGCCCTGGGGGAAGTTCTTTTCATGAGCAATGGAGAATCCGGAAGCGGAGGCCGCAAGCGAGACTCCAACCTCGCCGATGCCTTCGAATCGATCGCCGGTGCCATCTACCTCGATGGCGGTCTCGATGCGGCGAACGAATTCATCCTTCATCTTCTCGCGCCTCAGTTGGAGAACCTGAGCACCTACCCGGCCCTGGGAAACGCCAAGGGCGAGCTCCAAGAACTCCTACAGAAAACCTCACCGGAATCCCCGGTCTATCACACTCTCTCTGAAGAAGGTCCACCCCACAACCGAACCTTTCTCTGCAACGTGGTCTGGCAAGGGCAGGAATTGGGACGCGGCAACGGGCCCAGCAAAAAATCAGCAGAATTCGCCGCGGCTCGGGCTGCCCTGGAACAAAGAGTCTGGCAAAAGTAATTGACCGACCGGCCGGTCAAGCCACGGGATAAAACCGAGACGGGGAAAAAGATGAGCCCGAAACCACCCCTCCGGCGAGAGAATGGCTCCGGGCTTGAGACGAGCACCAATGATCTACCTCAACCCAACCCGGGTTCTCATGAAGAATCGCTCATTGTCTCCGGCCCCGGCAATCCTGAGCGTCACACTCTCGGTGCCATCGCCATGGTCGATGGAACTTTCAACCGTGTAATCCAGCTCAGCGACAAGGGAAGTCCAGTCTGCGAGATCACTCGACGACTCGAAGCTGATATCGATTCCTTCGTCCGAGAGCACCGTCATCGTGACCAGCAAGTCGGCACCCTGGCGGGTGAGGGCAGGGAGATTGCCACCGCCGCCGGAAGTCCGGGGATCAAGATCAAAGACCCACGAGAAGAGGTTGTTCTGACCATCTCCGTTGAAGTCGTCCCCGATCCCGGTTCCTGGACCGAAAGTGGCGAAGAATTGCGAAGCCCAATCACGATAGGCGAGCATGGTGGCCGACTGGAAGAGCGAGACCCGCGGCGTGAGCACTCCGTCCTCGATCTCAACCTCTTGGTCAAGGGGACCGTCGATGTATTCCGCGAGAATCTGCTGCTCACCAATCGCGGTCTGCAGGACTTCCCGGCTGGGATCATCACTGATCGCTCCGAGGGCCGCGTAACCATCCCCGCCGGAAGCGAGAAAGTTGTTGGTCGCCAGACCAAAGGTTCGCTCGGGGTTGCCGAGGAGAACAAAGTTCTCAACCACGATGTCGGGGGAACCATCCGCGAGGAAGACCACCAGGGACTCGATCCGTGAAGGCGTGGTCATGGCCACCTGATCCGAAACCCCCGGACGCCCCGGATCGAAGACCAATTCCATCCCCGCGATTTGCGGAAAGCGCCCGTCGACCGCCGGGAAGCGACTGACCGCATTCTCAGCCATGGCCAGCAGTTCGCGGGCGTTGAGCTGCATCACCGCGAGACGATTGTCAAAGGCCAGGGCCGCTCCGATTCCCAGACGAGTAAGGTTCGGCCCCTGGATGTCATCGCGAATGCCGCCACCATTCTTGAGGGCGATTTCGATGTCGTAAGACAATCGTTCTTCATCCGCGAATCTCTGAGCATACCAGAGGGTGGAGTCTGAGACCAATCGACCAAGATTGGTTTCGCGGGTCCGGATTTCAGCCCGGGCTCCCACCAGCGGGAACTCAGTGGTGCCAACCACCTCGAAAAGCCTGCTGATTGAATCCGTGTTGCGAAGGAGATCCCAGATCCGTTGGACTTCGCTGGGAGCGGCGGAAGATAAACCAACTTCGTCCGCGAGAAGAGCGGAGGACGCGGCCGTGGTCGCGATCGGCCCACTCCGCTCATCGACCGATGAGATCCGGCCAAAGAGATCGAAGCGCACGATCACCTGGCCGAGGTAGCGATAGAGTTGGTCGCTGTTGACCACGAGGACCGGTGCCCCGTCCATGTCGGTCCGCATCGTGGGATAGGCTGCTTCGGCTCCATCGCCTTCGCGCAGGCGGTTGAAGGGACCATCGACCGTTTCGCTGGCCATGAATCCGGTGCTGCCAGCGGTGACAAGGATGTCGATATCCCGAAGCACCTGGGCCGAAAGCGGATCGGCGGTGAAGTCCTGGGCATGATCCATGAGGATGATTTTGTTGATGCCCATGCCCTTGAGGAGATCGACCTGCTCCAGCACCTGCTCTACGGCCGATTCCAGCGGTTGGTTGGTCTCGGGGTCACGTCCGCCAAAGAAGTCGAGGCCCGGCAGCGTGGTATTGGGATCCGCGACCACGACATTGAAGAAGTCGGCGGGAGCACGTCCGATCAATCCGATCTTCTCCCCCCCGATCTCGATGTGGGCGCTCCGGCAGACTTTCCCGGCATTTTCCTGCACGCTGGCACCGTCCACGCCGATCTCGATAGGCGGAGCATCATCGCCGACCTCCACCTTTGAGAAGTCGAGATTGGCCGCGATGAAGGGGTAGTTGGCAGCCTTGACCATGTGGGCAAATTCGTCGATTCCCCCATCGAACTCGTGATTCCCCATTCCATTGGCGGTCAAGCCCATCGCATTGAAGAAGGCAATATCCGCGAGGCCCGGTTGCCCGAACTCGGGCACTTCGGCGGAAGCCTCGTAGAACGGGTTGGGCAGGGTGTGATCGCCGGCGGTGAGGTAGATGGTATTCAATTGCTCACGGGCCCCTAGGTTGCGGAGGTTGTTCACGATCGCCCCGTAGTGCAGGATCTTTTCTTCCCCGGTGTTTGGATCGAGGAAGGCCGACTCGTTATCGGAGCTGTGAAGCAACTGCAGGGCGTATCCGCCGGATGCGGGCGGGATGGTGATTTCGTGAAGAGTCGTCGTCCCGCTCACCTCGTTGGAAATGATGAGGGTGGGCACCCCATTCGGCGCAATGTCGGGCGAAAGGAACTTCAATCCTTCCGGACCCAGGTCCCCTCCGGCCGGGTAATCGTCCTCGGGATCAACACTGAAGTCACGCGGCAGAACGTAGTCGATGAAGATCGGCTCGTAGGGGAAGGTGACATCATAGATCATGAAGCCACCCATCCGTTCGAGACCGATGAAGGCATACTTCCGTCCCTCGATCTCACCGACCACCACCCCTTCGGGCTCGGGGCCTTTGTCGTCGGACCTGTTGTCGAAGCTGCGATTGTCATTGGAGACATTGAAATAATCGGGATAGCGCTCGGCGATGATTTGTTCGAAGTCATCCCCGGAGTCGAAGACGAGATTCCCCTGCTCGTCCCAAATCGAGAACGAACGTGCTCCATACGAGATGATCCGCTCGTGATAGCCATCGCCATCATCATCCCCGGTGGCGAGGGTAGTATTTAAACGACCCAGGTTGCTGTCCTCCTGCAACTCAGCGGCATTTGGAAAGACCTCCGGATCGAGAAGAAGGTCGGCAACGCGGACTTCCTCGCTATAGCCGTCGTAGTCCCTCGCGTCACCCTCGTTCGCCGAGATGATGAAGGTCCCGCCAAGCGTTTCGAAGCTGCTGAGGGCATCGGGCATGTAGGCCCCGAATGTCGGGTGAGGCCGGATATCAATGATGCCATCACGGTTCGAGGCATCAAAGCCATTGCCTTCAAGCGAATGGTCCTTGTAGCCGAGCGGGATCAGATTGACCACATCGGGAATGGTCAGGTCCACCACGAGCAGGGCGTTGTTTTCTTGAAGGGCCACGTAGGCCTTCTTGCTGTCCGGGGTCACCGTGACAAACTCGGGCTCAAGATCCTCTGCGATCGTCGACATTCTCAGAAATCCACCGTCCGGCGACTGAATCTGTCCGAAGAGACGCACCCCGGCACCTTCGAGGAAGTCGCGGAAGAAAGGGACTTCATCGAAGAAGCCAAAACCAATCTGGTGCACATCACCGTCGTCGAGTCGGACGATCTCGGCCAGTGAACCGGACCCCAAATTGATGACCGAAATGGAACCTTCCGGATCGATGGTGTAATCATCGTTGGGCTCGCCTTCGTTGGCGACCACGATTTGGCGACCATCCGGGGTGAAGGTGAGCATGTCGGGGAGAACTCCTACTCCGAGACGATTGAGCTCACTCCCAAAGAGCGTATCGTAAAAGACCACAAAGCCAGGCTCGGTTTTTTCATCGTTCTCGACGGCCACCGCCACCACGCCCTTGCTCACCGCCACGCTATTGGGTGCTCCTCCCAGCTCATCAATTTGGAAGAGCAGCGTCATCGTGTCGACATCGAGCACATCAACGGTCTCTTCGGAGGCGTTGGAAACAAAGAGCCGACGGGTCACCGGGCAGTAGTCCACGATTTCCGCGCTGCTCTCATCAAAGTCACCCTGAAGATAGCTGCCGGTGACCGGGCCACTGGTGTAGCGCGACAGTCGGGCCATCGCGGGAGGATCGCTGAGGTCAACCTCACCCGCAAGCGGTCCCTCGATATAGTCGGAAAGAACCTGGCGTTCCCCGTCTCCCGAAACCTCACCGAGGTATCGGCTCGATTCCTGATCAATACTACCGAGGGCGGCATATCCATCGCCACCCGTGAGGAGGAAATCGTTGGTGGCCAGGTCAAAGGTGCGAGCCGGATCGCCAACGAGGCGGAAGTTCTCCACGACGACATCATCCGAGCCATCGGCCCGATGAACCACCAGGCGCCCCACCCGCGAAGGCTCAAACATCTCGATCTCGGCACTGACCCCGGGGCGATTCGGGTCGAATTCCATGGTCACGCCGGCCAACTGGGGGAAGCGTCCGTCCCGGGCCGGGAAACGGCTCACTCCGTTTTCCATCGTCGCCAACAACTCGGCCGCCGTCACCTCGACCAGCACCACTCCGTTGTTGAAGGCGAGGGCTGAATTCACGCCGAGACGGGTGATGTTTGGACCGGTGATAGAGTCACGGATCCCTCCACCATTCTTGAGCACGATGTCACCCCGGCCAAATTCATCACGCACCGCCCAGAGGGTGGAATCAGCCACCAGTCGACCCAGGTTGGTCTCGCGGGTCCTCACATCAGCTCGCTCACCATTAAGCGGCGATTCGGTGGTCCCCACCACTTCAAAGAGCTCGGTGATGAGAGGAGTATCCCGGAGTTCCGCCCAGATCGCCTGGACTTCGGGGGAAGCCTCAAGCGAATCTTCCTCGAGGTATCCTGCAAGGAGGTCAACCGAGTCCCGGGTGGCCGCGACCGGACCGCTGCGGACATCGACAAAGTCAATCAATCCTTCGGCGTCAAACCCGATGACGAGATTGCCGACGTAGCGGTAGAGCTGGTCGCTATTGACCACCAGGATCGGGTTCCCCTCGGCGTCATCGCGCATGGTGGGATAGCCCGAGGTTCCCGAATCCCCGTCGCGAAGGACGTTGAAGGGCCCGATGGGGTCATCCATGGCCAGGAAGCCGGTACTCCCCGCCGAGACAATGACGTCGATGTCCCGCAGCTCGGAAGCCGAGAGCGGATCTCCGGTGAAGTCCTGGGCATGATCCAGAAGGATGATCTTGTTGATCCCTTGCGCCATCAGGAGATCCACCTGCTCGAGAACCAACGGAAGAGCCGATTGCAGGGGCTGATTGGTCTCCGGGTCGCGACCACCCACGAAGTCGAGCCCCGGGAGGGTGACGTCGGGATTGGCCACGACATTGAAGAAATCGGCGGGGGCGCGTCCGATCAATCCGATCCTCTCCCCATTGATCTCGACGAAGGCACTTCGGGCCACCTTGCCTGCAAGGTCCTGCACCGAGCTTCCGTCCGTTCCGATTTCAATCGCGGGTGCTCCGCCGGTATTGACGGCCGAAAAGTCGAGATTGACGGCGAGGAAAGGATAATCAGCCAGGGCCAAAAGGTTGGCAAAATCCTCGATTCCTCCGTCGAACTCATGATTTCCCATCCCGTTCGCGGTCAGCCCCATGGCATTGTAAAAGGCAATGTCCGCCCCGCCAGCCTGCTGGAGCGAGGGCGCCTGGCGGGCCGCTTCGTAAAAGGGTCCGGGCAGGGTGTGGTCGCCCGCTGTGACGTAAATGGTCGCCATCTCCTCGTCCTCCCCGAGGGAACGAAGTCCCTCAATCACCGCTCCGTAATTGAGGATCTTTTCCTCAAGACTATTGGGATCCTGAAAGGATGACTCGTTGTCCGAACTATGGAGAATCTGGAGGGTGAAATCAGAGGTCGAGCGAAACTCGAGGTCCGAGTAGACCATGCGATGATCGCTGGCCTCGACCTGGTCCGCACGGATGTCGGTGTCGATGGGCCAATAGACGGCCGATTCGCGGGTCTGCAGACCTTTCTTTGAGTGCAGCACGTAATCGACGCGGAGCCCGAAGGTGGCAGTGTCGTTCCCGTCACCCGCCGAGCTCTCGGGAGCCACCCGGGCATCAACAAGGGGGCTTTCGAGAAGCAGATTGGCAGGGTTTCCCGTGCTATCACCCTCTTCCGGATCAGCATTCAGGTCACCGAGGATGACGAAGGTTTCACCTTCTCCCAGTCCCCCGGTGGTCCCGGCATCGTCGTAGATGTAATCGGAGGCCGCCGGATTGATATAGTCGGCCCAGAACCGGATCTCATCGTGATTCCGGCGACCATTCCAATCGGCAAGGGTGGGATTTTCGAGATCAGTCTCGGTGCCGTCATCGAAGACCGGAGGCGTGGGATGACTGGCCAGAAGGTGAATCGTCTTCCCGTCAACCACCACCGGGACATCCCAATGACTCTTGGAGGAAAGACGGAAAATTTCGAGTTCTTCCGAGGTATAAAAATTGTCGAGGTCCCCATTCCCATCGGTGTCATTGGGATCGGGAGGCAAGAGGGCCCCAGGCATGTCCTTCCACAGGAAGGTTTGAAAAGTCCTCACCGCGTCTTCCTCAATGGGAAACTTTGATAAGATGACCATCCCATACTGCCCGGGGTGAGAGCCGAACCCGAGGGCATCATTGGGACCGGAAACTTCACCATCATTATTCAGGTCAAACCCGGAAGGAATTCCAGTATTGGAGGGTGCAAGGAAGACGTGAGGGTACTCGATCGGGTCACCTCCGTTTTGAGAAACCATGAGATAGTTGGATTGAAACAATGCGATCGCCTCGCCTGCCTCATCATAATCAAACTCATTCAAAAGAATGACA
>JALQTQ010000127.1:0-279 GCA_023263995.1 Akkermansiaceae bacterium
CATCGAGGTCATCAAGGGGACTCCCGCTGAAGAACAAGCACGGATGCTCCAAAGCTGGAGGGCAGTTCTCGAGGCAGCACAAGCCGGCGACCTCGCGGCGGTGGAGCAATACCTCGACCTCGACCGGTTCATCGACTATCTCGTTCTCAATTTTCACGCCGGAAACACTGATTGGGACCAGAACAACGTCCGCGCAATGCGCCGGATCAACCCGCCGGGAAAATTCATGTTCTTCTGTCACGATGCCGAGCGCGCCGGCCTGAATGGGCTCTCGACCGG
>JALQTQ010000127.1:289-9385 GCA_023263995.1 Akkermansiaceae bacterium
AACTCGATCACGCATGGACGCAGCGGAACCGAACACCGGCCGACCTCGGTGAACAACTGGCTCAAGAACAACCCAGAATACCGCATCCGTTTTGCCGACCGGGCCTACAAACACCTTTTCAACAACGGAGCCCTCACTCCGGAAAATGCCCAAGGACTCTGGGAAAAGAGAGCCCGGGGCATCCGCACCGCCCTCAAGGCGGAAAGTGCCCGCTGGGGCGATCACGTCGATTCCAATCCACGAACCCTCGTCGATTTCGACAACGGGCTGAGCCGCGAATACAACACTTGGTTTCCCCGTCGCACCCCCATCACGATCAGCCAAATGAGGGCTTCCAACCTCTACCCCGACCTCGATCCTCCCGATTTCAACCAACACGGAGGTCAAGTGGAACCGGGTTTCACCCCAATTCTTACCAATACGAAAGGTGATATTTATTTCACGACCAACGGCAGCGACCCTCGGCTCTCTGGTGGCGGAATCAATCCGGGAGCGACCCGCATCGATGGCTCCGTCACCGAGGTGACCGCGATCGCGTTGGGTTCCGCCGACTGGCGCTATCTTGATAACGGCAGCAACCAAGGCCAGGCTTGGACCGCCCCGAACTTTGACGACTCGATCTGGTCCACCGGGACCGCGCCCCTCGGTTTTGGTTCCATCAACGGTTTCCCCTTCGGTAGCCCATGGATTAACTCAGGGCGACATGTCACGGTTTACTTCCGCAAGAAAATCGAAATCGAGGACCCGGCGCTGATTACCGCGGCCACCCTCGGGGTGATGTCGGACGGCGGGGCCGTGGTCTACCTCAATGGCGTCGAAATCGCCCGCGACAACATGCCCACGGGAGCCATCACCTTCGAGACCCTCGCTCTCAGCGACAGCAACGTGGAAGAGGGACATCTCGACACTTTCACCATTCCGCCCAACGCCTTTACCACCGGAACCAACATCATCGCAGTCGAGGTTCACAACGGCACCGCGGCCAGCAGCGACATGGGGCTCGATCTCCAGCTCGACCTCACTCGTCTCAACACCCCTTCGGGAACAGGCCCGGTCACCCGAGCCACCACGGTCAAAGCACGCAGCTTCGATGGCAATGAATGGAGTGCCTTGACTGAAGCAACCTTCATCACGGGAGAACCTGCCAGCTCTGAAAACCTGGTCATCTCCGAGATTTATTACAACCCGGGGGGAGCTCTCGAGACCGCGGAATTCATCGAGTTGCTCAACATCGGAGACCTACCGGTCAGCTTGGCCGGGGTCGCTTTCACGGGAGGGATCGCTTTTGCCTTCCCCGACGATGCCACCCTCGCTCCGGGAGAGCGCCTCATCTTGGTGGCGGACCTCGCGGATTTCGAAGCCACCTTTGGAAAGGGGCTCCCCGTCGCAGGAGTCTACACCGGACGCCTCGACAATGCTGGAGAAAACCTCCTCCTCACCGGCCGCGATAACCTCCCGATCCGAGATTTTCGCTATGACGACCGCCTTCCTTGGCCTGCTTTGGCCGATGGCGAAGGCTATTCCCTCACCCTCATCGGTCCCCAATTCAATCCCAAGGACGGTGACCCGGCCAGTTGGCGAGCTAGCCTCGAACCCGGAGGAACTCCGGGCGGGTCCGATGTCATCCCCTTCACTGGCACGACTTCCGACGACCTTCTCGCTTACGCTCTTGTCGATCCCCGGAAAGGCATCACGGTTTCACTCCAGGAGCTCGAAGACAACGGCACCTTTGCCACCTTCCTCGTGGCCAAGGTGGCCGGAAAAACCGCCGCTGATGACGCCGAGGTGACGGTGGAGTTCTCAAGTGATCTGGTCAACTGGCAGAGCCAGGGGGCGGTCTATCTGGGTTCGAGCCGCGAAGGACTCAACACAACCCTGCGCCACTGGCGCGCGCCACTGGCGTCCGACTCGGCCACCCCGCCCCGATACGCCCGCCTGGTTCTCAAAGCCGCTCCATGAAGCCGGTGGTGTCACTAGCCATCCCAATCCGAAAATATCACAAAAGTTTCAGGGATTTTCTTTTCGCGGCAAGTCAGTGATTGGGGGCCGAAGGTGGATCCGTGAAAAAACATGGTTAGCAGCGAGCCCGAGCGCAGCCCTTGACAATCTTGCCTTTTCCCCGGTGCCAATCAGGATTAATGTTCCCGACAGATTCATATGAAGAGTTCCTTTCTTATCCTCTCCGCCCTCCTCGTCCCAGTTTCTGCTCAGCTTCGTATCACCGAAGTTATGTCGGATAGCCAACACAACGACCTACGGGCCGATGGAGATTGGTTTGAAATCACCAACACCGGAACGACCGCGGTGAGCCTGGCCGGTTATTCCTTTGACGATGAAAGCGCGCAAATCGGAGCTTCCGGTCCCTTCCCTGCCATCACCCTGGCCCCCGGTAGCTCCCTCATCGTCCTGAGGGAAAGTTTTTTTGACGTTCCGACCTTTCGGACCCTCTGGAACATCGATCCTTCAGTGCAGATCCTCAGTGAAACCCAGCTGACCAATTTCCCGGGATTCGGGGCCTCAGGCGACGAAGTTTACCTCTTCAATGGCACCGGCAGCAACAGCAGCATTGTTGACTCCTTCCTTTTCGGACAAGCCACGCAAGGCTTCAGCTTCGCCCGCTTCAACAACGGCCAGGCCGTCCCCGGCGGACTGAGTAGCGACGGAGTCTTCGGAGCCTACCGGAGCGACGACACCAGCAAAGATATCGCATCCCCAGGGATCAACACCAACCTCCCCGAACCCCTGCCCCCGTTCTTTTCCGGCCTCTTCGAGACTGCCGCCATTGCCGGAGTGCCCATCGGGAGCTCGGAATTCCGAGTCACCAGCTTCGACCCCAACCCGGGCGACCTCGTCACCCTGTCCCTCTCCGGAGCCCCCGCCTGGCTCGGGATCACCCCGGCCGGAAACGGAATCGGCCGCTTCACCGGCACCCCACCGGCCGGAGTCTTCGGGCCCATCACCTTCGAGGTGACCGCAACCGACAATACCTTGCGCGCCACCTCGCAAAGCTACCGGATCAACCTCCTCCCCGGCACCAGTCCCATCATTCTGAATGAATACAATGGGGTTGCCCCAAACGACTTTCTCGGCGGAGGGGCCGCAAGTGACCTCGGTGCCCCGTCCGACCCGTTCTTCGGCCGGATCGAGGGCAACGGGGGGGCCTGGGTGGAGTTCGTGGTGACCCAAGCGATGGACCTGCGCAACTGGAGCCTCCGCATCGCCAGTGACAACTCGACCCGTGAGCTCAAGTTCAGCGACCACCTCTCGCTCGCCAACATCCCGGCCGGCACCATCCTGACCCTGACCGAAGGCAAAAACAGTACCCCGAGTCGCTTCAACATCGTCTCCAACCTCAATACCTCGGGCATCGCCTGGACCAACATCTGGATGCATGACCCGCTCCTCATCGATCAAGACGCCAGCACCCACCCGGCCACCCCCGCCATCGGCAGCGACAACACGGTCTTCACCTGGCTCAATCCCAGCGACGCGATCGTCTACGGCCCTGCCGGGGAATCGATCGCCCTCCGCGACACCAACGGCAACAGTGTGGGCGACGAGTTGATCGGGGTCAGCGGCACCGAGGTTTTCAAACTGGAGGCCAACCCCACTGCCACCACCACCCCGCTCAATATCAACCATGATGACGGCAGCACGTCCACCTTCGGCAGCGCCAACGTTTGGAACAACGGCACCCTCACCCAAAGCTTTTCCCCCTTCGTAGGTGCCGCCACCCCGCCGTCCTTCGGACCGGTTTCCCAAACGAAAGCGGTCCGGGGCACCTACAACGTCTCGATCAATGCTCCCGGCACCCCGGTCACGGTGATCACCGCACCCGACTTCCTGACCATCGACACCACCGGTCCCACCATTGACATCAGCAACAACCGACCCCTCACCACCAATGACATCGGGACCTACGAGATCACCCTTCAGGCCGACAGCGGCACGGCCACCAACAACCTCGGCTACCTCGTCTTTGAGCTGGAGGTTCTCCATCCCGCCCCGCCCGTCATTCTCAACGAATACAATGCGGTTGCCGATACCAACTTCCTCAATGGAGGAATCGCTGGGGCCGACAGCGACGGTCCTCCCAATGCCACCGACAGCTTCTTCGGACGCGTCCTCGGAAACGGTGGAAACTGGTTTGAGCTCGCCGTGGTAGGCAACGACAGCCCAGGCTCCCTCAATCTCACCAATTGGTCCATCGAGGTCGGCTCCATCGCGTCCTCGGGCAAGTTCGTCAACCGGTCGACCATCACCTTGAGCGACTCTGCCACTTGGTCCTCCGTGGCCCACGGCACCCTCTTGACCTTCACCGAAGCCAATACTTCGGGAGGCGGTCTGAACACCGAACTGAACCGTGTCGACAACCTCGCCACCCTGGGATACCGCTGGAGCAACATCCATCTCGGCACCCCCGGCACGGTGACGGTAGCCGACCCGAGCGAGTTCCGCCTGAACTCAAGCAACTCTGCTTTCATCATTCGGGACAGCGCAGGCACAGTCGTCTTTGGACCCGTCGGAGAAGGCATCGCGCCACTCGAGGGCGTCGGGAGCACCGACATTTTCGAGCTCAACAACGACCCGTCGACTGCAGTCTCTCCCATCGATGACACCACCCCGACCAGCCTCGGATACGACGACGGATCGTCGGGCTCAACCTTCGGTTCGCCCAATCTTTTCGCCCCCGTCGGGTCGGCCATCGACCGGGCCCAGGATTTCACTCCCTTCATCCCAGAGACCACCCCCTTCACCGACTTTCTTGCGGCCAACGGGCTCGTTGGAGCAGGCCCAGGTGACGATAGCGATGGCGACAGCCACACCAACCTCGAGGAATACCTCTTCGGCAGCCTTCCCGGCGAGCCCGCAAGTGTGCCAGTGCAGGAATTTGACATCCTCATCGGAACACTCTCGATGAACGTCCGCGTCAACGACCCGTCCTACACCGTCATCGCCCAGCAAAGCACCGACCTCCAGACCTGGCTCGAGACCGATCTCGAGGTCTCGGATGAAGCCTCCGAACTCGGGGCCGAATTCGTGCGGCGCACCGTGAACTACACCGGCAACGCTCCCCGCCTGTTCCTCCGCCTCGCTACCAGCGAGTAAGATTGGCTAGAGACCCCGCTTTTCCTTCTCCGCGACGATCCACCCCCGGTCGTCCGGAGAAAGATCCTTCTGGGAGGTCTTGATCTGGTGACCATCAGGCTCGGTGAGAAGAAGATAGCCGTTGCGGTAGCGTGTCAGCTTGGCAAAGACAACTTCACCATTCTTCCCGGTCCACCGCCGATATCCTTTGGCCGCCATCTTCCGTTCCCAAACCCCGCGGTTATGTTCAATGGTCAACACCGCATTCCTCATTTTCCCCCACAGTTCCTTCTTCTCACCTCGCGAATATCCCCGTTCCTGAAAATAAACCGCGCCGTCAGGCTGCACCATCACCAAGGTCGGCTGTCCGATGACGCGGAACTGATCCTTTAGCTTCTCGGCATACTTCCTTCGTGCCACGAGATCCTTTGCCAACTGACCAAATTCGTCGGTTTCACGATCCCCTCCCGAAGCATCCACCATCAAGCGGACGAGCTTCTCATCAGCCCATTTCGTAAACTCTTGATCCCCAAAAAGCTCCCGTTTCAAGCGGGCACACATCGGACTCCCGGGAGTCCCGGTCCGGGTGAACCAGATGAGCAGCGGCTTTCCGGTCCGCATCGACTCCCGTCTCGCCTCCTGATAATTCCAATGCCATGGGGTCTTACGCTTGGCCTTCAGCGCCGCCCCTTTGCCGAAGTCCAACTCCGCGTTGGGATCCATCTCGGCCCACTCGATCTGATCATCGCTCGGGAGAAGCAAGCCCTGCACCTTCGTTCCTTCACCCACGCGGTATGGAAGAAAGCCGGCCTCTTCCGGAGCGATTCCCGAGGCGACATCTTCATTGACCTTCGTCACCCCGGCATGGGGATGCCCAGCCACCGCCGCTGACAGTCCCCCGCCGCTACCCGAAGAGCCATCTTTCTTCGGCGACTTGGGGCGGATCGTCCGGACTTCCATGAAGTCACTGCAGGACGATCCCAACAAAACAATCAACAAAGCTGCTGGTCGCATCCAATTCATTGGGCGCTAACGTAACACCATGGTCAAGGGCCGCCGCAAAAAAGGCCGGGACTGGTCCCGGCCTTCACATCGCAAGATCCATCTTGAGCCTACTTGGAAGCGAGTCCAGACCCCTTGGACTTTCCGGCAGGCGACTTCTTGTAGGCCGCCTCGCTTTGTTCGAGCGCCCAGGAGTCGTAGTTCTTCTGACTCACCACTTCCATCGTCCCTTTCATCACGGCGTGGTTCTCACCACAAAGCTGCCCACAGACCACTCCCGTCTCCAGTTCCTTGATAGGCTTGAACCACATCGGGATGTCCTTGCCAGGAAGGGCATCCTGCTGGATGCGCATCGGAATGATAGAATAGTTGTGAATGACATCAGTCGAGGTGATCTGAAGGATGGCATTGCGGTTCACGGGCAGCTTGAGCGAGCCCGAGACAAAGTCGTCGTATCCCTGCGGATCATCGGGATCGATGCAGGCATCACCAGGGCCGCTCACCAGTGTGCGGTCAATGCGGCCAAATTTCCCGTCCTTGCCCGGGTAGTGGTATTGAAACCCGAATTGATACGCGATGACACGCACCCGGGTCGGGTTGGTCTGCTGGACTTCCTCGAACCGGTCGGTCCGTTCCCACCAGAGCGGAAAAGCAAATCCCAGAAGGAGGACGGCCTCGATGATCACCACCCCGATCTCCAGGTGGCTCGAAACGTGGTTGGTGACGCCGTGGTAGCTGGCTTTCGGATTCTTGGAGGCGCGAAACTTCCAGAGGCAGAAAAGGAAGAACAGGGTCCACCCGATGAAAAGGGCGAACATGAACCAGTGAACGATGTCGATGAGGTGATCGACGTTACTGCCGTGATCGGAAAAATTCTCCGGAATCCCGAGCCATTTGGACCAATTGAGAGGAATGAACATGAGAAAGATAAACTAGGAATTTGAGGACGGGGCGACGTAATCGTCGCAGAACTGGGGGTCGAGGCCCGACTGCTCGCGTCGGGCGATCTTGATCATGAACCAAACCACCAGAGTGACGAGGGGCACGATCACGAGGAGCATCAGAGCAATGGCCCATCCGGCGGCGTCCTTGCCGCCGTGTTCAAATGCCTTGGCGCAGGTGGCGCAGGCCGGGATGACGAGGGTGTTGAGCATGGGTTCGGGGGTGTTGGGGGAGTATCAGACGATGATGTCCTTGGATTTGCGCCGGAAGTAGATCCCGTAGATCACGAGAGCGACGGCGGCGGCAAGAGTGGCAATACCAAAGATCTTGGTTCCCATCCCGCTCGACTGGTCATCGAGAAACAGGGCCCACACCCCGAAGCCACCGCTGAAAAGGGCGGCAACGGCAATGAAGATAAGATGGAATCCTTTGATCGACATGGGTCAGTCTCAGTCTTTGACCTCGCCGTGCACATCCGTGGCCGGCTTTTCAGGGTTGTAAAATCCGTCGTTGAGGTTGGGGTTGCCAAACTGAATGGGGTCGCTCTTGGACCACCCAATCAACCACATGCAGAAGAAGGCCATCGCGATCCCGAGCAAATAAACGAGATAAATGAGGGGTTTCTCGTGGTTGAGGTGCATGAAGATGGCCATGACCAACGAGGCCTTGAAGGCCGCGATGAGCAAACCGATGATGGCATCGACCTTGTCGAAGCCGTGCTCGCCGAAGTCGAGGGCCTCGACAGTGGCCACCATCACGGTGACGACAGTAAAAAAGAAGAGGAGAAGCCCGATGAAGGTGTAGAGCTTCTTGGCTTTCTGGACTTCTGCAATGGAATCAGCCATGGGTATGAGAGAATGAAATGAAAATCAGCGGATGAAGAAGGATTACATCAAATAAAGGATCGGGAAGAGGAAGATCCAGACCAGATCGACGAAGTGCCAGAAGAGGCCACCGATCTCAACCCGGTTGGCGAGCCACTCGGGGTTGGATTCATACATCTTGCGTCCAAAGAAAAGGTAGTAGCCCAGCACCAGCGCGCCCCCGATCACGTGCAGTCCGTGCAAACCGGTGATGGTAAAGTAGATGGCGTAGTAGGTATTCCACTTGGGAGTGAAGGTGGATTCGAAGCCCACCTTCTCACGGGGAATCTCGAGATGCGGGAACTTGAACTGGTTGTGATTGGCTCCGGCAAAACCCTTGAGGTCGAGAAGTCCGCATGAATAGAGCTCGTTGTCATCATCCACATTCTTGGCGTATTGGTAGACCTTATCAGCATCGAGGTCGATTTCCTCGCTAGTGTAAGCCACGATCTGGTCCCAGTTGACACGGAACTTGTCGTTGGCCGTCGGCTCACGGCCTTTCTCGGCAAGCCGCTCGGTCTCCGCCTTGAGCCAAGCCAAGTGGCAATCCCAGATCTTCCTGAATTCGTTGCGCTCATCTCCTCCTTCACCTTTTTCGCCCGCGTCACCGTCGTGGTGCTTTGCGTGGTGGGTCAGGAGCCACGTCTTCTCGATCACGGAGAAGGGCTCAAGGCCTTCGTCTTCAGCCCGCTGGGCAGTGTGACGGAAGTCCATGGCATCGACCCCCATGATGATGGGGCTGGGAACGAGTTCGCCGGCCATCGTGGTATCGTCACGAAGTTGCGCACTCTTTTCGTCATACTTCACGAGATCGTTTGGCTTCAGGACCAAGGTGAAGGGCTTGTCCACGGTGAAGGTCACGGAAAGCGGAGCCTTAAGAGTGAGTAGGTCGAGCTTGGTGGCGTCCTCCTTGCGCCGATCGGTCCAAATCTCCTTGGTAATGACGTAAGTCCCCTGCATTTCGTCCTCAGAGTAGCCGGGCTGCTCGCGCACCCATTTCCAAGACGCGGCCAGAAATTCGGTGGTGAGTTTCTGGTCATGCGCCCGGGCCTCGAGGAAGGCATCTTCCATTTTGTCGAGCGCATCGATCGAGAGCTCCGTACCCCCCTTCAGAACGAGAGCCCGCTCATCATTGAGGAGATCGGGGCGCCCAAGCTTGCCCTCCATCAGCTGGTCAGGGTCAATGACGCGATAGTCCTTG
>JALQTQ010000128.1:0-6484 GCA_023263995.1 Akkermansiaceae bacterium
CGCTCGCGCATCTGCTGCGTCATGTCGCCGTGCAAACGATCCGCAGAATACCCACGCGCCAACAGCCCCTCCGTCACTTCGTCCACCAGCCGCTTGGTATTACAAAAGACCACCGCGAGACGGGGTGGATCGAGGTCGAGAAGACGCGACAAGACCTCGATCTTCGACCGTTGCCGGACTTCGTAACAGGACTGGTCGATGGCGTCCACGGTCAACGCTTTTCGCTCCACTTCCACCGTCACCGGCCCCCGCCCGAATTGCTCGATCAGGCCGCTGACCCGCTTGTTCATGGTCGCGGAAAAAAACAAGGTCTGCCGATCCTCGGGCAAGGCCGCCAGCAATTCCTCCATCTCCTCCTGAAAGCCCATGTCCAGCATGCGATCGGCCTCATCGAGCACTACTGTGCGGATCCGCCCGGGATCAAAGCTCCTTCGCTTGAGATGGTCGAGCAGGCGTCCGGGCGTGCCCACCACCACGTGAGCACCCTTGCGCAAGCCCTTGAGCTGACGGTCGATCGGAGCTCCCCCGTATACCGGAAGGGCACGCAGGTTTTTCAACTTGCCACCCAAGCGGAAAACCTCCTCACAAACTTGGACTGCCAATTCACGAGTCGGGCAGACGATCAACACTTGGGGCTCGGCCCGCGAGGCGTCGACGCGCGTGAGGGCAGGCAGGGCGAAAGCCGCCGTTTTCCCCGACCCGGTCTGGGAAAGGCCGATGAGATCATGGCCTTCGAGAGCAAGGGGAATGGTCTTGGCTTGGATCGGCGAGGGCGATTCGAACCCCATCTCGGTAATCGCTTCGAGAAGGGAGTCCGGCAATCCAAGCGAGGAAAAGGAAAGGGTATCCATGGTAAATGAAGTTCAGCGCACCGGCCGGACCAAATCCCGCTGGGGGGGCGACCATCCAGCCTTTCTCGACAATAGCAAGGACGAAACGAACCGCGAAAAGCAGGCTGCTACTTGTTCCGCCAGAGGAGAAAGAGGAGACCGCAAAGTCCGGCCAGCACAAAAGCCGAAGGTTCAGGAACCGCCGCCGCATCAGAAGCCTCGTCAGCTGCCATGACCAACCCGGACACCCCAAAAGACATCAGGCAAACCAAAGAAAGACAACAACGGGAATTCATCGCGCAGCGGTCATAATGCCCACCTCCTTCTGGCACAAGCTCTTTTCCATCAATTCCTTTTATCACTTCGGGCAGCCTCCGATTTCTCAGCATCCTGCCTTTAGCGAAGCCTCACCTTGAGGCGGAAGAATTCCTGCCCAACCCTCAACGGAGCCAAAGTCCGATACCGGACCGTGCTGGCCTCCCCGGGTCCGTAGCTCTCCGAAACCCGAACCACTTGGGCCGCACTCCAACCCGCCAAATCCCCGGCCGATTCCACCTCGATGACCGCATCGTCGGCATTGAAGCGTCGTTCAAAGGTAAGCTCGACGAAAGGATTGCCGGACACCTCGATGACCTGAACGTCGAGATCACCCAACAAGGCGTAGGTGGTCAGGTCCCCGCTGAAGTCAACCCCATCTCCGGTGCCCGGACTTCCGTGCATATTCACGCTGGGACGCCAGTCGGCAGCGAGCGTTCCCAATCCCCCTGCCAGAACCAGAGCCGAACCGAGACCATCCGCGCTTTCCGGCCAGGGGAAGCCATCCCCGTAGGTCACTTCGCGAACTGCGGTGCCCGCTCCGAACGAGAGCTTCACCAGTTCACCACTATTCGCAAGATTGCGGGAGAACTCCCCAACCACAAAGGAAGGAGTGACCGCAAAGCCGTATCGCACCCTGAAGGCAGCCTCGTTGGCCACCACCACCAACCGCTCACCGGGAGCGATCGTGGTCTTGCTTCCCCGCACGAAATCAAAATCGACGCCTTTGGTCAGGCGGATATCGGTCAGGTCTAGCGTTTCAACCCCGATGTTCATGATTTCGAGCCACTCAAAATCTCCCTCCGTCACCGACGGCAACGCCGCCAGTTCGGCAGCGGTGGGAGGGGCTGGATGATACATGATCTGGCTGATCACCAAGGAATCGAGGAAAGGCTCAATCGATGGCTCCCCAACGACAAACTGAATGGGATCAGACCAATTGCTCCACCGGCCGGTGTTGTCCTGGTGTCGGACGCGAGCCCGGTAGGTTTCCCCCACCCGCGCCACCGTAGGCACGTCGACGCTCTCGGAAAAGGTGGTGAGTTCTCCCGATTCCCAGACTGAGTTCCATTCAAAGACAGGATCCACACCTGGGGCCAAGAGGACTTCCTCCGCCGAGATGCTCATCTCAAATCCCATGTCATTGTTTCCGGCCGCCCGGTTGTGCACTTCGATCGCGATAACGTTGGGCCCCTCCACGAGGAAATCCGGCCCGACCTCAAATTCGTCAAAGACGGTCTCGTCTCCATTCTCGATCGCCGGAGTCTCGTGGCTCACCTCCCCGGTCGCCAAGCCCTCGCGAAAGACCTCATGACCATTGAGGTAAACCACCGCTCCGTCATCCACCAACACACGGAAGGTCATGGTCTTGATCAGGTGGGCGTCGGGAATGTCGAGCACGGTCCGGTAATACACCGTGGGAACGTTATCCGCAGTGGTCGTAGCAAAGTTGAGTCCATCCACCGACCCGAATCCGGCCGGCGAGGCCCCGGTTGACCATCCGCTATCATCATACCCGGGCTCACGCCAGGCCGTTCCCAGATCAACATTGTCATCACGAAAGCTCCACACTCGTCCCTCCGGCATGACCTCCCGTACACCGCCTCCCAAGCTGGTGACTTCGGCGAGGCGCCACTCCATCGCTTGAAAGCTCCCGCTCCCTTGCGGGTCGGAATAGGCCGAGCTGGTGAAGGCAAGTCCGTCCTGGGGAAAATCAGCTTCACCCGCATAGGTGATGGTCGGCTTGGCCGGCCCGGCAGAATCGGCGGTCAAAGCATCGAGATAGGCATCGCGTCCCTGTTGGCCGGAAATCCCCGAGTCATTCGAAATGGTGGCCATGTTGGCATTGGTACCTCCCACCCAAGATCCTCCGTCGAAGGCAAATCTCTTCATATCGTTCACCACACCTTCCAAGGACTGATTGGGCTGGCGGCCCTGCCAACGTGCCCGGTCCGCCGGAACAATCGCTTCGATCTTACTCGCCAGTGGATCGATGAGCAGACTGACCTGCTCCGGAGTCCAGATCAGATCGCGGATCTCCCGCATCGTATTGAGGTAATCGATGTGAAAAGACTCCTTTGATGGTTGCGCATTTCGCTCCCGGTTCACGGCCTCGTTGTTTTGAGCCGTTCCACTTCCGTAAATGGCATTGAGCGGAAAATCCCAGCCGGCATTCCAACTCGGCCCCCAACTGGTGTCCGAGTCCCACGGCAAGACATGGAGACGCCCCAGCGAATTGGTCGCCGAAGGCTCGAAATAAAAGGCCCGGTTCTTGAGGTGCTCACCCAGGTTGGGCCGGAAATCATAGTGCCTGATGATATCGACCACGGCGTGATAGCGGTTCCAACTGTCCCAGTTGACGTGTTCCCGCAACCAGCTTTCGCTTTGGGTGGGCCGCAGATTGTTGATGATGTTCGAGAAATCAGACCCGTCATTGACGGCGTCGGCGGCTTGGTAGCGCTGCACGTCGAGCCCGTTGGTGCGGTAGGAAATGAGCTTGTAAAGATTCCCTTTCTCCAAATCGTGGGAATCCAAAAAGCGGGTGTCAAATTCCTCAAGAGCCAAAAGGATTCCGTAATAATCCCCCTGAGTCTGACTGGTGTATTCGTCGGCACTCTGCACGACCCGGAAATGCCCCCAATGAGTGTAGGACGCAGCGGTCCCGGTGAGATTCCAAAGGAGGTGATTGGTGGCCTGTTCCATCCCCCAAGTGAGATTTCCCCTCGATCCCACCATTTTATGGGTGGCAAGAAAACGCCACGGTTCTGAGTATTTCTCCCCGTTGCGGTCGCGGAAGGTGGGATAATTGCCTCGGTTGAAACGAAATTTCAAACTGCGCTTCCCGTTGCCCGAGTAGCGTGCATTGCGCTGGCGCAGACGCATGCGGGCATGATCGTAGACCTTCCCTTCATAGACGAAGGTGCAGTTCCAATTGTATTCACTGCGTGCGTCGTAGTTATTCGAGGGAATGCTTTCATTCACCATCTGATTAAAGTCTGCTGGCGTGGTGAGGACATGGTAGACCGGGATTGATTCCATCACAGATGCCGGAACAGTCCCGCTGCTGGTCGGGTAGTCAGGAATTCCGTCATAATGAAACCAAGCAAAGTTGAGTTGGTCATCGTCCTCGTAAGGCACACGCACCGCACTCTGATTTGAGTCAGTCACGGTGATCCGATACCTCACCAGTGTCCGGTTCGGCTGGGAGAGCAACCCCACGGTGTAGATTCCATCTCCGGCCACCTCGTCGAGCCCACTCCCATCATCAACCATCACGTAATTCGTCCAGTTTTGTTCGTAGGCCGGGTTCGGATTGCGAGGGCCAGTGGGATTGGTCTGGAGTTGGGACCCGATTTTGGCGAGAAAAGCAGGCACGTAAGCTCCCGGAGCCACCGTTTGAGCCTGCAGCACCACCGAAGCCACGCCATCGGGATCGGTCACTTTCGCGGTTACAACCACGGAATCCGAGGAGGTCGGTTGCTCCGGGAAATGGCGGACCTGCCGGATGGCCGGTGGGGCCTGTTCCGAATACACCGTGTTGGTGATGCCGGGCGAGGGCTGGGGCTCTGTATCAGTCTCGGGCTCCGGTCGGATGAGTTCAAGATCGATCCCCACATCGTTGTTTCCGGCACTCCGGTTGAAAAGATGGATCGCGATGACATTGGTCCCTTCGCGCAATCCGGCTGCCCCCCCGTTGATGGTGACCGCAAGCCAGTCGGTCTCATTGCCATTGTTGTTGGCAGAGTCATCAACCGTCAGTTGGCCGGGCTCGACGTTGGTCCGAAAAACCTCGTTCCCATTGAGGTAAACCACCATGCCGTCATCAAGAAGATACCGAAGAATCACCTCCTGCGGCACTTCGCCCGGGGCAATCTCGAAATCCTTCCGCAAAAAGAGGCTGGAATAATTCCCCAGCATTCCGTTCACCGGCGGGTTGAAAACCATGCCGTCCACCGTCCCGTATCCCACCGGCATCGACCGGGTGGCCCAACTCCCGTCTTCCACAAAATCAACCTCGGTCCAAGCAGCGAGCGGTGAGGAGGCTTCGCTCGCTCCCGGACGCCAGCGCCATCCGCCACTCCCAGGCCCAAAATAGCTCAGCTCGGGAAGCAAGACCACTCGAGAACTGCGCCACGAAGCCCCGAGATTGTTGTCGAGGCCGGGATGGATCAATTCCATCGAAGATCCAGCCCCGCCTGCAGCGGTCGGCCAAGGGAAATGATTCTGGTAGTCCACTTCATCAACCAGTGTGCCGTCGGCTCGCCGGATCTCGACTCGCTCGCCGTCACCCGACAAGCTCCCGATGAAGGGCCCGAGTGCCGTGACGCCATACCTCGCCTCGAGGGCAGCGGGATTTTGGGCCACGAGGAGATATCCTCCGGCCGGGATACTTGTGCCCGCCGGAAAGACAAACTCGACCCCATCGTTGAAAAACCAACCACTCACGTCGACCGCCTCGCTCCCGGTATTCAATAACTCCACGAACTCATCGCGCGCCTCATTGGGACGACTGTTGTAGTGGATTTCGTTGATGACCACTTCCCCGGACAGCAAGCTCCACCCAAAAATCGACAGAATCGAGGTAACCACTTTATGCATACGGGGGACCATGCCGACAAATTGACAGAAGATCAAGACACCAAGAGGCATGTTAGGGCGGATTTCTCATGAACTGAGTGAGATGCGCAAACGGTAGAAGAGCGTTCCGCCGCCGGGATCGCCTCGTTCCAGAACCCGCCTGCGAAACCCATCGACATTTTGGCGATCCTGCGAATGTTCGATCAGCTCTCCTACCACACGCCACGCGAGAAGATCCGGAGAGCTTTCGATCTCAACCCTCAGACCCCGCCCTGCCAGGTCCAAAGTCTCCCTCAAAGTGAGCCGGTGAACCCCCGACTCGAGAATCTCGAATGAGAGGCCCGTCTGCGCCACTCCGGGGTCGGAAGGATCGGACTCGGCAAGGTATTCCTCAAGGTTGGCGACTCCATCGCGATCGGGATCATCCGCCACCCCTGTCTCGACGGTCACCCCGTGGTCGGCCAACCATCTCGTAAAGCGTCCCGGCGGATCGAGCTCCGCCCAGGCAAGCGCCGGAGCGATGGCAGCCTGGATTTCCTTCAGTCGGCTACTGATCCGGGACCCGTAGGTGTGCGATTGACGGTAAAACTCGATTTCCTCGGGATCGCCTGATTCCCCAGTCGTGGGAATGAGTTTCCACCCTTCGGCGTCACTCCCGTAAAAAAGCCCACTGCCATCGTAAACCGCACCGCGGAACCCGTTGGCATTGGTCGGCAGCGGGCCCTGCGAATAAAAGGCATCAACAGCGGAGGAAACTGCGG
>JALQTQ010000128.1:6494-9336 GCA_023263995.1 Akkermansiaceae bacterium
CGAATCCCCGCCGGTCGCCATGACCTCGTCCTGCCCGGGCAGATCATCGAAACTAAAATACAAAAAGTCGTTTCCCTTGGAAGTGAGGGCCCCCTTGATGACGTTGCGACCCCAGCGCGACTTACGCGACTCTCCGGTCCCCCACCGCCAGCCTACTCCCGGAATCTCGGAGCCCCGATCCACTCCGGATCCGTGGATGACCAACTCCCGGCCTGCCTCGTCGTCACCATGGTAAAGCTCGGCCCAAGTCGCAAAGGTCTCCCAGACCTCGAAAATGGAGAAATCGGTGTCACCAATCAGGATGCGCTCGCCCTTGATGGCGTAGGTCTCCTCCTCCATCGCCCCAAAAATGACCGGCCGGGTGAGGATCTTCTGGGACGCTCCGAGGTGACGGGCGGTGATGACATGCTTGGGCGAGATGACGGTGGCATGATAGTTCAGGTAATTCACCTGAAAATCCCAACCGCTTCCCGCAAGCGAGCCGCCGGGGGCGGTTTCCGTGTTGGGGGCGGGCGAGGGGCCATCAATGAAAATCAGCCCATCCGCCGAAAGGACCGGAAAAAGAAAAGCGAGGATCCTTGTCGACCACATCGTTCCAGACCCTAGCCCCGCAGCGGCCGCCTGTCCTGCCAAAAGAGGGGACCCTCAACCGTTTTGTTGGGCTTGGTAACCGAGATCCTCCTGCAATCCGCCGGCATCGATCGCTTCGTGCACCAATTCGTCGCATCGCTCGTTCAAGGAATGGCCGGCATGCCCCTTGACCCATTTCCATGTCACATCGTGCCCAGCCGTGGCGCGGTCCAGCCTTTCCCACAAATCGCGGTTGAGCACCGGCTTCTTATCCGCCTTCCGCCACCCCCTTTTTTTCCACCCAGTGAGCCACCCTTTGTTCATGGCATCGACGAGGTAACGCGAATCCGAATGCAATGTCACCTCACAACCTTCGGTGAGCAACTCGAGGGCGCTGATGGCCGCCATCAACTCCATCCGGTTGTTGGTGGTGTGATCGTAAGCTCCTTTGACCTCCCGGCGATGCTTGCCAAAGGATAAGATGGCCCCGAAGCCACCCGGACCAGGATTGCCGCGGGCACCGCCATCGGTGTGAATGACCACTTTCTTCACGAAGTCCGAGTGATTTGGGTCTCACACAAGCGACTCACCTCCTCAAAGTCCGCCAGTGTCTTGAAAGCGTCGCGGGGCACAATAAAATACTGGTCCCGCTGCAAGTAGAGGAGAATGGCCTTGGGCGAGAGATATCGGTCCTCAAAGTCTCGCCAGCGAAAGGTCTTCTCGTGTCCGCGCGACTCTTGATGAATCTCCTTCTTGCTAAAAGTCCAGTGCAATTCTTGTCCCGCCTGCGGCGAGGATTTCGACCCCTGGATCAGGCGGTATTGCCAGAACACCTTCCGCATGAACAGGACTGGTCCGAGCAGGATACACAAGAAGCCGATGAGTGGGTCGCCCAGAAAAACCATCAAGGCCCCAATCGGAACCAAAATCAGGTAGAAATAGCGAAACATCAGAAAGACGGGATGCCGGTGGCGCAGGTGGAGTCCGGACCCCAGCTTCAGGGTGCGGACATCGAAGCGGCTGGTCGCCTGATATGAGTTCATCGCTGGACTGTCAAACCGGGGACGAGCCTCCGGGAAGGCAGATCTTGCTATCGCTCCGAAAGCGGCGGCACTTCGGAGAGTTCACTCGGCCCAACGTATTTGGTCAGCGGTCGGTAGAGGCGGTTGTCCTTGAGTTGCTCAAGCACCTGCGCGGTCCATCCAGCCATCCGGGCAATTGCAAAGATCGGGGTGAAAAGATCAGTAGGGATCCCGAGCGAATAGTAAACGGTGGCAGAGTAGAAATCGACGTTGGCATTCAGCCCCTTGCGCTCCCGCATCAGGGTGGCGATACGCTCGGACATGTCGATCCACTTGGTCTCGCCCAATTCCTCGGTCAGCTTGATCGCCATCTTCTGGAGATGGGGCGCCCTCGGGTCGAGCACCTTGTACACGCGGTGACCGATGCCCATGATCTTCTTTTTATGGGTCAGGCAGTCCTCCACATAAGCGTCGACCTTGTCGAGACTCCCGATTTCATGGAGCATTTTAATCACGCCCTCGTTGGCGCCGCCGTGCAGGGGCCCTTTCAAGGTTCCCACGGCCGAAGTCATCGCCGAGTAAAAGTCGGAAAGAGTGGCGATCGTGACGCGGGCCGAGAAGGTGGAAGCATTCATCCCGTGATCGGCATGGATGGTGTAGGCAATATCAAGTGTCTTGGTCGCCGCCTCGGTGGGCTCCTCCCCGTTCATCAAATAAAGGAAGTGGGCGGCCTCGCTGAGATCCTCGCGAACCGGGGGCAGATCAAGCCCTTGGCGGGCTCGGTGGTAATAGGCCACGATGACCGGAGCTTGGGCACAGAGAGAAATGGCCACCGCGCTGTTCGCTTCCTGATCCGGCTCCCCCACCTTGGCCCGCTTGTCGTAAAGGCCGAGCATGGAGACCCCGGTCCTCAGGATATCCATCGGATTGGCATCCTTGGGCGCAGCCTGGAGGAAGTCGATTACCCCCTGGGGAATTTCGCGTTGGGAACGGAGGGCCTTCTCAAAGGCGGCCAGCTCGTCGGCGTTGGGCAGTTTGCCATGGTGCAAAAGATATGTGACCTCCTCGAAGCTGCACTTCGCCACCAACTCATCGATCGAATAACCAAGATACGAGAGTCGACCCTCTTTTCCCTCCACTTTGGAGAGGGCGGATTCATTTGCTATCACTCCTTCGAGACCTTTCGCGTAATCAGACATTTGTAATAAGTGGGTGAGTGGTGGAATTTTTAATGACAGCCAGCGATACTG
>JALQTQ010000129.1 GCA_023263995.1 Akkermansiaceae bacterium
ACCTGGATGGCGGAATAGCCATCCGTCTCAGTGGTTTTGACCTGGAGAAATTGGTTGCCGTTCACATCGACGACAGTGACGGGGATCATGCAGCCGGCTTCCGCGTCGAAAACGCGGGTCATGCCGATTTTTTTACCGAGGATTCCGAGGGACATGGGTCTGGTTCCGTGGGGAAAGGGTTGGATTAGAAAATGGAATTAGATGTGGATCTGGATATCAACACCGGCGGGAAGATTGAGCTTCTTGAGTTCGTCTACTGTGCGGGCGGTGGGATCGACAATATCAAGGAGACGCTTGTGGGTCCGCACTTCGAACTGGTCGGCCGACTTCTTGTTGACGTGCACCGAGCTGTTGACGGAGAACTTTTCAATCCGGGTAGGAAGAGGGACGGGGCCGGAGACCTTGGCTCCGGTGCGCTTAGCGGTCTCGACGATCTCAAGGGTGGAGCGATCGATGGCCCGGTGATCAAAGGCGCGAAGGCGAATGCGGATTTTCTGATTCATGGTTGAAAGGATAAGGTTGGGTGAGAGATTGGGATCAGTAGCCACCGCCGCGTTCAGCGACGAGCTTTTCGACGACGTTGCGAGGAACCTCCTCGAAACACTTGGGCTCCATGGAATAGGAGGCGCGGCCCGAAGAAAGCGTCCGGACGTCAGTGGAGTAACCGAACATTTCGGAAAGGGGCACGGTCGCGGAAATGTTGGCAACCTGCCCCTTGCTTTCGACTTCTTGGACCTGCCCTCGGCGGCGGTTGAGGTCACCCATAATATCTCCCTGAAACTCATCGGGAGTGGCAATCTGGACCGCCATGATCGGCTCAAGGAGGACAGGTGCGGCGCTCTTGATCGCCTCCTTGACCGCGAAAATGGCCGCAATCTTGAAGGCATTGTCGTTGGAATCGACTTCGTGAAACGACCCATCGACGATCTTGGCGTGCACATCGACCACCGGGAAGCCGGCGACGAGGCCATTGGTAAGGGCTTCCTCGACTCCCCTCAGGACAGCCGGCATGAATTCGCGCGGGAAAGCGCTAGCGGAGACCGCGTCCTCGGTGGTCACTCCCTGCCCCTGTTCATTGGGGGAAAGTTCGAGAATGACGTGGCCGTAAGCAGCCTTACCCGAAAGAGCGGCATCACGGATGAACTTGCCGTCCCCCTTGGCGGCCCGGGTGATCGTTTCGCGGTAGGAAATCTGCGGCTTCCCGACGTTGGCCTGAACCCCGAATTCGCGCTTGAGGCGGTCGATGATGACTTCAAGGTGGAGTTCACCCATGCCGGCGATGATAGTCTGGCCGGTTTCTTCGTCGGTCTTGACGATAAAGGTGGGGTCCTCGTCCGAAAGACGGTCAAGACCGACGACCATTCTATCGGAGTCTGCTTTGGTGCGGGGTTCGACCGCCATCGAAATGACCGGTTCGGGGAAATTCGGGGGCTCGAGAAGAACACCGGCCTGTTGATGACAAAGGGTGTCACCGGTTTGAACCTCCGTCAGTCCGACGAGAGCGGCGATGTCACCGGCGAAGCAAGTATCGATCTCTTCGTGCTTGTCGGCCTGCACCTGGATGAGCCGCCCTACCCTCTCCTTCTGCTGGGTGCGGGGGTTGTAGATCATGTCACCCTTGGAGACGGTTCCGCTGTAAACACGGAAGAAAACAAGCTTCCCAAAGAACTTATCGGCCCAGAGTTTGAAGGCGAGGGCACAAAATTTGGCCTCGTCGGAGGTTTCCACCTTGACCGTGGTTTCCTCGTTCTTGGGATCGACTCCTTGAGCCGGAGGGATGTCAAGCGGGCTTGGGAGGTAGTCCACCACGGCGTCGAGTAGGTATTGGACTCCCTTGTTCTTAAAGGCCGATCCACCGGCAATCGGAACTAAGTCGTTGGCGATCGTGGCCCGACGCAAACCGGCCTTGAGGTCGGCCACGGTGATAGGCTCTTCGAGGAGAAACTTTTCGCCTACCTCTTCATCGACGTCGGCCACAGCTTCGAGAAGCTCGGCGTAGGCCTCCTCAGCGATCGCGAGCTGGTTGTCATTTAGCTCCGCGAGATCGTAGGTTGAACCGAGGATGTCATCATCCTTGTAGAGGACAGCCTTCTTGTTCAGGACATCGATCTGTCCGCGAAGGGTGTCTTCGGAACCAATGGGGATCAAGATTCGCACGGTGCGGGCTCCCAGTTTCTCGCGCACCTCACGGACCGTGGCGTCGAAGTCAGCGCCGACCCGGTCCATCTTGTTAACGAAAACAACTCGGGGGACCTTGTAAGTGGTGGCCTGACGCCAAACCGTCTCCGACTGCGGCTGAACCCCAGCCACGCCACAAAAGACCACGATGGCACCATCGAGCACGCGGAGGGAGCGTTCGACCTCGGCCGTGAAATCGACGTGTCCCGGAGTATCGATGATGTTGATGCGCTGGTTATCTCCGGTGAAGAGTTTGGTCACCCCTGTTTCCTTTTGCTGCATCCACTGGCAGGTGACGGCCGCTGAGGTGATGGTGATGCCACGCTCGCGCTCCTGCTCCATGTGGTCGGTGGTTGTGGCCCCATCGTGGACCTCGCCGATCCGATGGATCATCCCCGTGTAGAAAAGAATCCGCTCAGTCAGGGTGGTCTTTCCGGCATCGATGTGTGCCGCAATCCCGATGTTCCGTGTCCTCTCAAGAGGAACGGGACGTTTGGGAGCTGTGGCAACCTTGCTCATCGAATGACGGATGGAAGAGGAAAAGATCGGGAGAGACTAGAAACGGAAGTGGGCGAAGGCGCGGTTGGCCTGGGCCATCTTGTGGACGTCGTCGCGCTTGCGGACCGAGTTACCGGTGTTGTTGGCAGCGTCTTTGATCTCGTTGGCCAGAGCGACATGCATCGGGGTGCCCTTCTTGGCGCGGGCAAAGTTGATGATCCAGCGCATGCCGAGAGACTCGGATCGGTTGGCGTCGACCTCGAGGGGAACTTGATAAGTGGCACCGCCGACGCGACGGGACTTGACCTCGACACGGGGCTTGGCGTTTTCGATGGCGCGATTGACAATCTCAAGCGGGTCGATGGTATCAGTGCCCTCATTGGCGCGGTCGATGGCGGCGTAAACGATGCGCTCGGCAAGAGAACGCTTGCCGTCTTTCATCACCTTGGAGATGAGGCGACCGACGATCTGGCTGTCGAACTTGGGGTCCTTATAGACCTTGGCGGGATAGACTCTTTTTCTGCGGGCCATGATTAAACTTGGTTAGAAATTCAGGAGAGTAGAGTTACTTGGGGCGTTTGGCACCGTATTTGGAACGAGCCTGCTTGCGCCCGTTGACCCCGAGGGTATCGAGCGAACCACGAACGATGTGGTAACGAACACCCGGAAGATCCTTCACCCGACCGCCACGAATCAGCACGATGCTGTGCTCCTGCAGGTTATGCCCTTCCCCACCGATGTAGGCGATGACCTCGTAACCATTGGTCAGGCGGACCTTGGCGACCTTCCGCAAAGCGGAGTTCGGCTTCTTGGGGGTCCGGGTGTAAACTTGGAGACAGACGCCCCGCCGCTGCGGGCAGTTACTCAACGCCGGTGATTTCGACTTGGTGACGGCTTTTTTGCGACCTTTGCGGACGAGTTGGTTGATCGTGGGCATAATGCAATCGTTTGGGGATGGCGGTTAAGCGGTTGGGTTGATTTCGAGAAAGGTAAAAACGGTCGTTTCGCTGATTCTCAACCGGACAGGGCCACCGGGAGCACAGCGAGATTCCTCGCAAGAGCCATTTTTCCGGTGAGCACCCGATAGTTGAAAACCTGATGAAGGGGCAGGGTCGTTGAATTCTCAGGGGATTCGTGACGCCCGCCCCGATTTGGGGGCCGCGACTCTAGGAATAAAAATCGATCTGACAAGGCGTTTCTCTGATAATTCTCAAAAAAAACCGCTAATTGAAGAGTGATCCGACCTGGAGGTCGCCACCACGTGGGTTTCCTTCGATCAAACGGGCCGCGCGGGAGCAGGAAACTATTTCGATTTTCTTAAGTTTTTGTCTGATCGAACAGCTTTCAGGCAAGAGGCTCACTGATAGAGATGATGAAATTTTTCCCGTAAAAGTTCCATTTCCTCGTCTTCCGAAAGCTTGGCAAAAACTCCCCGAATTTTGTTTTCTTCGGGAAGGGATCCGACTTTGAGCGCGAGGCGGTCCATCAGAGCGAGGCTTTGGTCCGCAAAGTCCTCCTGGGCGTTGCGATAAAAGGCTCGCTCCTCGGGCTGCGGCTTTGGAAGGCCCTCTGCGGCGGTCAGTAGTTCCCGCAATCTTTCTTTGCGAAGCGGGAGGCTTTCCACGAATTCCGCAGTTCGGCCAGTTTCAACCATCGCCCCCAGGTCTCGCACAAACTCTTTCTGGAGTTCCATCAGGGTGACCACCACCGCCTCGTGTCCGGGACCATCTGATGTCGCCGTTTTCTCGTCGGAAGTTTTTTCGTTCGCCTCGACAATCCGGGGAGCGAGTTGGTCCGCGGGCCGGGCAACCACTGCGGGAGTGGGATCGCTTGAGGGAGATGTCGCGTTCTCCTCGTCGCGGCACGAGGCGAAGCTCAGGAGGGGGAGCATCGAGACAAAAAAGCGGAGGGGGTCGGCGGGAGACATCGCAAATATTCTGCGAAAGGCTGAATTGGCCGGGTGGAAAATCGTGAAAGGTCCGTGGCCAGAGGGAGTCTTGGCGGCCCTCGTTGTTGGCGGCTGGCGCGTTGGCTCTTTCGGATCAGAAGCCGCTATCTGCCCGGCTTCCACCATTGGTCGAGCATTGTGGTGAGTTCCTTTACTTTTTCCGGATGCTCTTCTGCCAGGTTCTTCATCTCGAAGGGGTCCTGCGTGAGATGGTAGAGCTCGGGCCGGCCTTCGGGGTTGCCCGGGTGGGCATGGGTTTTGCCGCCGTAGGTGGAATTCTTGTAATTCGCAGGATCGTGGAGGAGGAGCTTCCAGTCGCCTGCAACCACGTAACGAGTCTCCATGTTGCCAGTTCGGTCGTTCACCCCTCGCATGTTGTGGTTGCCGTCGTAACCAAAAACCGCGTTGCGTTTCCGCAAGGCTGCCGTGTCCCGCAAATTGATCCCGCTCATTGCCGACGGCACCTCGACGCCTGCGATCGTGAGGATGGTCGGCGCGATATCGATAGAAGAGACCAAGGTTTCCCGATCCATCGTCGGTTCCACCTTGCCGGGCCACTTGAGCATGACGGGGGTTCGGATCCCCATTTCGTATGGGGTCTGTTTGGAAAGCGGGCCGTAGCGACCGGAATCGGGGGACTGAATCCACCCGTTGTCAGTCACGTAAATCACGACCGTGTTCTCCGCTAGGCCTCGCTTGTCGAGCTCCGCGAAAAGTTCTCCGCAGGTCTGATCGAACCAATCCACCATGGCGTAATAGCGGGCCACGAACTTGTTCGATTCCTTGTTGAGGTATTTGTCGTAAATCTCTTGGGGCGGGTTGTGCGGGGTGTGCGGTAGGAAGGGGGCATGCCAGATGAAGAAGGGTTTCTTTTTACCCGCGGCTTCATCGAGGAACTCCACAATGGGGGCGATTCCCTTCCGCGAGATCTCGAGGCCCTTGTCTCCGTGTCTTCCCCCACGCTTGGGGTCGCCATGGGTCATGGCGTGGGTGAAGCCATAGCGCTGGGGCAGGTTTTCCCACCATTTGCCGGTCTGCAGGGTGAGGTATCCCGCCTCGGCGAGAAGACGGGCCAACTGGGGATTCTTCTCGAAGGACTGATAAAGTTGTTCATGCTTGGCGGCCCATTTCGGCTGGTTGCGCGGTACCGGACGATTGCCACCTTCCGGATCGAGAAGGTCATTTCCGGTGATGCCGTGCACCGGGGTGTGGAGACCAGTGAAAATCGAAGCCAGCGAGGGACGACAAAGCGGCGAGGTGACATATCCCCGGGTGTAGGTTCGCGATTCTCTGGCCAGCTTATCGAGATTCGGAGTCTCGATCACCTTGTGTCCCATGAAGGAATAGTCGGTCCACGATTGGTCGTCCGAGAGGATGAGGAGAACGTTGGGGCGCTCAACTGCGGCGACCGGAAACAGGAAGAGGAGAAAAAGAAAGGAAACGGTTCTCATCATGGGGGCAAGAGACTACCGTGATGATTTGATTTGGGAAGGGCAATCCGTCGGGAGCGTCACCGTTCCGGGTAAAAAAAATCCGGCGGGAGAACTCCGCCGGATGTTTGTTTCAGAAAGTCATCAGGTGCCCGGACTCACTCGGTGTATTTTTCGTGTCCCTCTTTCTTGAGGTCCTTGAGATGTCCCATGATTTCATCGGACTTGGCCTCGTCACCAGCGAGGAAGGCCATTTCAAGTTCACAAAGCTTCACATAGGACTTTCCGACCAGCATCTTGTAGTCAGCGGTGGACTTGGCCTTCTCGGCCTCATCCTTGATGTCCTTGAAGATCACCGGGAGGTATTCGAGCGATTTCAGGGCTGCTTTTTGGGCACCTTGCACGAGTTCGACCTTTTCCTGGGTGGTCTCAGCTCTGCGCAGTCTTTTGAGCGAACTACTGATGGTGTCCATTTCCTCGGCAAGCGGAGTGTCATCGGCGATCACGGTCACCGGCAAGGCGAGGCTCATCACAGAAGCAAAAGCAAGGGTCTTGAACGAAGAGGTAAATTTCATGGCGGGAGAACTACTCCCAGAGGGCGGGCCGTCTGTCAAAACAAGGCTCGGAAAAAGATCTCTGTCGCTTTATCACCTCGGGCGTGATCCGTGGACTGATTTTTGATCTTGATGGCACCCTGGTCGATTCCCTCCCCGGGATCGCCGCTGCCCTCAATCACACCCTCGGGGATCTCAACCTGCCCACTCATCATGTGGATGCGGTGGAGGGATTCATCGGCGACGGCGTGGACAATCTGGTGCGACGTGCCCTTGGGCCGGAACTGGCCCATCATCACGCCGAGGTCCTCGCCGGATTTCAGGCCCATTATCCCGTCGATTGGAAAACCGGCACCCATCCTTATCCGGGCATGATGGATTTGCTCGCCGAATTGGCGTCCCGGAATTTCCCCATGGCCGTCCTTTCCAACAAACCCCATCCCTTCACCACGGAAATCGTCAGCGCCCTTTTCCCCGCTCATTCTTTTCAAACCGTCCGGGGCCATCTCCCGGGCACCCCCCGCAAGCCCGACCCCACCGCCGCCCTCGAAATCGTCGACTCTTGGAATCTCAAGCCCGCCGAGGTTGCCTACATCGGCGATTCCACGGTCGATCTCGCCACCGCGCGCGCCGCCGGGTTGATTCCCCTCATCTTTTCTTGGGGATATGGCACTCCGGAGGGCATTTCCCTTCTGCACTCGGTCGATGACCTCCGCCGGGCCCTCGGCTATTGAACGGGGCACGATCGGAGGTTGGCAAATCCGGCAATTCTTTTAGAATTCCAACATGATCAAACCCCTGCTCACCCTCTTTGCCTATGCCTCCCTTCTTCCCGCCGCGGTGGTCGAGAAAACAATCCCCTACCGCGATGGCGACACCGAACTGGAAGGATTCTTCGCCCACGACCCGGACGTCAAACAAACCGGTAAGGCGGTCTTGATTGTTCACCAATGGACCGGCTTGAGTGACAACGAACGGATGCGCGCGCGCATGCTGGCCCAGCTGGGATACAAGGCCTTTGCCCTCGACATCTATGGCAAGGGCGTCCGTCCCCAACCGCCGGAAGCCGGAAAATTTGCCGGAAAATACAAGGGTGACCGGAAGCTCTACCGCCAGCGCCTCGCCGCCGGACTGGAGCAACTCAAATCACTGGCCGGAGCTTCCGCGGCGGACATCGCCGCTATCGGATACTGCTTTGGAGGGACCGGCGTGTTGGAGATCGCGCGGGGCGGCCTGCCCCTCGCAGGCGTGGTGTCCTTCCACGGGGGGCTCGGAGCGGCCAAAGGCCAGACCGCGCAAAAAGACACCCTGAGGACCAAACTTCTTGTTCTCCACGGGGCCGACGACCCATTCGTTCCCCCTGCTGAAGTCGGGGCCTTCCACGAGGAGATGGCGTCGGTCGGGGCCGACCTGAGTTTCGTGGCCTATCCCGGCGCGGTCCATGCCTTCACCCAGAAAGGAGCCGGAAAAGACAACACGAAGGGCGCGGCTTACCATGCCGCAGCCGATGAGCAATCGTGGCAGGCGATGCAGGAGTTCTTCCAACGGGTCTTTGCTTCAGAATAACATGCGTTACCCGTCCCCGGAATTGTCCACCTTCCGCATCGCCTTGATCGCGCAGGCGGGCTAGCGTCTTGGCCGTGAATATCCTCCAAGGCACCGGGCGTCTTGCTCTCAGCTTCATCCTCTACTTGGGCCAACTCGGCACCCTCGCCGGAGAGGTCTTTGTCTCGCTGACCCGCGGGCAGAAGCGCTTCCGACAAATGTGGGAGCAGGTGGCCGAAATCGGGGCCCGCTCGCAGGTGGTGGTGGGAGTGACCGGGGCCTTTACCGGGGCGGTCCTCGCCGCCCAGACCCTCTTTCAATTCAAACTTTTCGGACTCGAGACCGGGGCCGGCGGCCTGGTCGCGGTGGCCATGCTCCGGGAGCTCGGTCCCAGCATCACCGCCCTGATGCTGGCCGGAAGGGTCGGCTCGGCCATGGCAGCGGAAATCGGCACGATGAAGGTGACCGAGCAAATCGACGCCCTCCGCTCGATGGCGGTTCATCCCATTGACTACTTGGTCACTCCGCGCTTCCTCGCGATGTTGATCTCAGTTCCCCTCCTCATTGCCGAATCGGCCGCTTTCGGCATGCTCGCTTCCTGGGTTGTGGGAGTCGGAGTCTTCGACGTGGAATCAGCCTACTGGCTGGAAAACATGCGAAAATACCTCGACCTCAGCGACCCCACCATCGCCCTGACCAAGGGACTCTTTTTTGGCGTACTCATCGTCATCATTTCCTGCGATCAGGGGCTCAAGGCCAGCAACGGAGCCGTCGGGGTGGGCCAAGGCACAACCCGTGCAATGGTCTATTCCTCGCTCGCCATTTTGATCGTCAATTTCTTCCTCACTCTCGTGATGCAGATGATCTTCCCGGCGGCCTTCGTTCCTGCTTGATCGTCCCCGCCCCCCTCCCCACCCTGCCTCCCTCGCAATGCTCCAAGTCTTGTTCCTCCTGATCGTCACGACCGCCTCGATGCGGGCGGCCCCGGAAGAATTTGCCACCCTCGCGCCGAAACTGGGTGACGAGAATTTTGAGATCCGCGAGGAAACCTTGGCTCGGATGAGAAAACTGGTGGCCGATGAAACCCGGCGCGAAGAAGCGCTTAACCAAATCCGG
>JALQTQ010000012.1 GCA_023263995.1 Akkermansiaceae bacterium
TGCCATTGCCGCCCCTGAGGATGATCTGGTTGAAGGTTTCGGTCGGTGCGTCGGCCCCGAAGAGGGGAAAGCGAAGACGTCCGGCACCGTAGTCGTTGCGGAAAGCCAGGCGGAAGTTGTGCTTGCCGCGGTTCGGGCTGCGGGAGGCATTGCCATTCATGCGCATGCCGGCGTTGAGCTGGATGGGCCGACCATCCTCGAAGTCCATCACTTCAACCGAGACCGGACGTTCCGACGCTTCCCCGGCGTCCTGTGGGTTGACTTGGATTCCAGTCTGTTGGTCGAAAAGGTTGTCGATGTCGGTGACAATCGAAATCGTGGGAATATCGCGCAGAGCTTCTTTCAGTTCCTCGCGGCTGTAGATGGACCCGACCACTTGCGGGTCCATCTGAAAGTCGCCGGGGATGGTGGCACCACTTCGGGTGCGCCACGGGTAGGGATATCCAGCGGGTTGGAGCGGTTGGTTGAGGACATCGTCGAGAAAGAGGTAGGTTTGGGTGTCGATGTTGGTTGGACGCAGTCCGCTCTTGAAGGCGGCGACCCGCAGCGCGGTGGAGGTGGTGATGTTGACCGTGGCGACTGGGGGAAGGTCGTGGTGTGCGGCTGGCACGGAGGTGCCGTTGCTCGGAGTAGGGTCGCTGCCATCGGTGGTGTAAATGATGGTGGCCCCGGGAGTGGGGCAGGTGATGGTGACCGCAAAGGGGGCATCGAAAAAACCGCGATCGACATCGAACGAGGTGTCACCCACGAGTCCGACATGTTCGATGCTGGCATTGGGGGCCCCGGGGGTGGGCTCGAGGAGGTACCCGGACAGGAGACCGCCGGAAAGGTCCTGCGTTTCCCCGCGAAGTTGTGGAACCAGAAGGACGTCGGAACTGCGCGCACTGCCATTCAGGATCTGAAAAGAAAGGATGTTTTGACCGGCTTGCAGTTTGCCGGCGAAGTCGAGTGGAAAGACTTCCATGACATCGTCCTGCCTAATTTCGCCTTGAGCGGTCGCTTGCGAGTCGAAGCGAAGGGGATCGGGCACGTTGGCCGAGGCGACCAGTTGGCCGTTGAGATAGGCCGCAAAGCCATCTTCATAGAACAACTCGAGATTCAGGGTGACCACTTCGGCCGGGTCGTCGACTTGAAAGGGAATGCGGACGTAGGCACTGGGTGCGATTCCAAGCATCGCGGTCCGGGTGTCGCCGCCGGGCCCGATAAAGCCGGGAAAGCTGTATCCGAAGCCGATCCCGGTCTGGGCGGAATTCCACGTGGCATCGTCGTATCCCCTCAACTGCCAGGCCTGTCCAATCTCGGAAGTGGCCGCGATCCAAGTGGCGGAAGCGGGCCATGGAACAAAGGTGACTTCCTCGGTCGTGGAGTTGGTTCCCACGCCGTAGGCCACCCCGAAGAACTGGTTGGGAAATTCCGGGGTGAATTGGCTGAGCGGAGTGAAGCCATCGCGGTCGATGAGGGCAAGGGATTCGCCGGCCGCGGAAAGCGAGAAGTTGGTGTGCAGGTCATCTTGGGAATCGCGCCGGTCCTTCCCCGAGGCGAAGACAACAAGGTAACCGCCAGCCGGGATGGTCAGGTCAGGCAGCGCCCATTGGGTCGGGTTGGCCGGGGTGTCGGTGAGGTAAAGGCCCGCCGTCGAGACCGGGGTGGTGCCTGGATTGTGGAGCTCGAGCCAGTCGGAGGCCTCGCCATCCGAATCGAGAAAAGACCCATCATTGTCGGCGACGATTTCGTTGAGGCGAAGTTGCCCGGGGCTGCTTCCGGGAAGCATCGCTGCCAGAAGGAGAAAGGAAGAATTGCGGGTAAAAAGAGCAGAAATCGTCACGCTTCCGTCACGCTGTGTTTCCGGCCTCGTCTTCGCAAGCTCAAAAGAGGGAGCGGAAGTGATTGACTAGGAAAGGATGGGGGTGACGACATGACCGTGGACATCGGTGAGGCGGAAATGGCGGCCTTGGAACTTGTAGGTAAGCGTGGTGTGGTCGAGCCCCAAGAGATGGAGAATGGTGGCCTGAAGATCGTGGATGTGGACCGCGTCCTCGTGATACTTGTGTTTGTCGGGCGAGATGGGGGCCCCCGATTTGTCGACCAGGTTGTAGCCGTAATCGTCGGTTTGTCCGAAGGAGAAGCCTGGTTTGACGCCGCCTCCGGCCATCCACATGGTAAAGCAGCGGGGGTGGTGGTCGCGTCCGAAATTGGACCCGTTCAGCTTGCCTTGGGAGTAGTTGGTGCGGCCGAATTCGCCTCCCCAGATAACGAGGGTGTCTTCGAGCAGTCCGCGCTGTTTGAGGTCGGTGACGAGGGCGGCGGAGGCTTGGTCGGTTTCCCGGCATTGCTTTTGGAGTCCCCCCTTGAGTCCCCCGTGTTGGTCCCATCCCTGGTGGTAGAGTTGGATGAATTTCACCCCGCGCTCGGCGAGTCGGCGGGCCATCAAGCAATTGGCGGCAAAGGTGCCGGGAGTTTTGGAATCTTTTCCGTAAAGCTCGAACGTGGCTTCTGTTTCGTCCTTGAGATCCACCACCTCGGGCACGCTGGCCTGCATGTTGAAGGCCATTTCGTATTGCTTGATGCGATCCTGAAGGGCTGCTTCGGGTGCCATTCCGTGTTGGTGCTGGTGGAGTTCGGCGAGGCGGTCGAGGAGAAGCCGCCGGGAGGTATTGGAAACCCCGGGTGGGTTGTTGAGGTAAAGCACCGGGGCCTTGCCCGACCGGAAGCGGACCCCTTGGTATTCCGAGGGCAGGAAGCCGGAGCCCCAGAAGCGGGAGAGGAGTGGTTGCCCGCCCTTCCCTTGGGTGGTGAGGACGACAAAGGACGGCAGGTTGTTGTTTGAGGAACCGAGTCCGTACTGCAGCCAGGCTCCCATCGACGGGCGGCCTGCGATTTGGGACCCGGTTTGCAGGTAGGTGACCGCCGGGCCATGGTTGATGGCCTCGGTGTACATGTTTTTCACGATGCAGAGGTCGTCGGCGATCTTTGCGGTGTGGGGCAGGATCTCCGAGAACCATTGGCCGGATTGGCCATGCTGCGCGAACTGAAAGGGCGAGCCCGCGAGGGGAATCGAGGATTGGTTGCCCGACATGGTCGAGAGGCGTTGGTTGCCCCGGACTTCCTTTGGTAGCTGTTCCCCGTGCTTTTCCTTGAGAAGCGGCTTCGGATCGTAAAGATCGAGTTGGGAGGGGCCACCGGATTGGCAGAGAAAAATGACCCGCTTGGCTCTGGCGGGAAGCTTGGGAGACCCACCCAGGGAAGACCTTTCGGCCGCGAGGAGGTCGGCGAGTGCGAGACTACCGAAGCCAAGAGCGGATTTCTGGAGGACTTCGCGTCGGTTGAGCAGGTCGGGCGTCATGGGCTTCAGAGCTTGGTGTTGACTTCGTGGAGGTTGAGGAGAGCCTGGGCAACCACGGTGAGGGCGGCCAGTTCGGGTGAGGGTGACTTGGCTTTGGTGTGCCCCTCGGCCAGGAAGGACTGGGTCTCATCGGGGTGATTCTTGAAATGCAACAGCTGTTCAGCGTGGATTTTCTGCAAGGTGGAGAGTTCGGTCTCGTCGGGTTCCCGGGAGGCGAGCTTGAGAAACATATCCCGCACGGTGGCCGCGAGATCATCGGGATGGTTGTCCGAAGCGGTTTCGGCGAGGTGGCGAGCCGCCTCAACAAACTGAGTGCCATTCAGAAGAACGAGAGCCTGAAGCGGGGTTGAAGTGGTTTCTCGTTTGGCCGAGCAGACGTCGCGTTTCACTGCATCGAAGGCCATCATGGCCGGCGAAGGGCCGGTCCGTTTCCAGTAGGTGTAGAGCGAGCGCCGGTAGAGGCCTTCGCCCAGAGTGGGATTGGAGGGCTTGAAGGACTCGGCAAGGTCGTAGGGATGAACGGGTGGCCCGCCGATTTTTGTGACCAGCAAGCCGGAAGCCGCGAGGGCCTGGTCCCGGATCACCTCGGCGGGGAGACGGTGGCGGGGACCGCGGGCCAAGAGGCGGTTTGCGGGATCTTGCTCTGCTTCCAAGGAATCGGCATACGAATCCTGCTGGTAAACCCGGGACATCACGATCTCCTTGATCAAAGCCTTGGTATCCCAGCCGTTGGCGATGAATCGGGCCGCTAGTTCATCGAGAACCGCCCGGTGTTCGGGGCGTTCGCCCTGGATCCCGAAATCCTCCGAGGTCCCGACGAGGCCTCGTCCGAAGAGGGTCTGCCAGAAGCGGTTCACGGTCACCCGGGCGGTGAGGGGATGATCCGGGTGGGTGAGCCAGCGGGCCAAGTCGAGGCGGTTGCGCGGCTGAAATCCGAGGTCGGGCAGAAAGGCCGGGAAGGCGGGATTGACGGGCTCACCGCGGGCGTCGTAGGAGCCTCGTTTGAGAAGGTAGGCCTGTTTGGGCTTCGCCATTTCCTCCATCACCATGATCTCGGGGATGGATTCCTGGAGACGGTTGTAGGCGGCGCGCTTGGCTTGCAGGTTACGGCAGGCCTCGGTTCCGAAGGTGCTTGGTCCCGAAGTGCCGGAGGCGGCCTTTTCTTTGGCCAGGGGATTGTGAAGGAGCGCTATTTCACGGGGCCCGAGCTGGTGGTCGAAGACTTTGAATTCGTCGATCAGTCCGTCTTTGAATCCCCGGTCCCGCATGCGTTCGCCGAGGCGAATGTGCGGGTTTCCGCCGCCCTTGATCTGACGAGTGAGGTGGTCCCGGACCACCTTGATTTCGGCGGGTTTTCCGTTGAGGTGAATGGCGAGACCGGCGGCGGTAGATGATCCGTCGTTGCTCACGGTGACATGAACCCACTCGCCCGGCTTAATCGTCTCGGTGGTCTCGATCGAGATGGCATTGCCGGGCCAAAAGTGGATGAGAGACCAACGGAGGTGGTTGTTGACGAGGAGGAGTTCATACCCGCGGGAAGCGGCATCGTGCCAGGCCCTGGATCGCGAGAAGATGACGGCTCGGTCCTTGATGTCGGGTGTCTGCATCCAAAGTGAAATGGTGAAAGGTTGTTCGCGGTGAAAGTCACCGACCTTGGTGCCAATGGCGTCATCCCCAGTGAGCTGGACGGCCTTTCCCACCGTGCCCGGCACCGGTTTGTTGGGACCATTCGGGCCCTCCTTTTCGAAATCGAGATGGAGGACAGGTTTACCGTAATCGGGTGCCGGAGTTGCTCCCTGACTGGTTCTGGAGGAGGCGAGCCATGCCGCCTTTGCTTCTTCCACCTCCTTCATTTTGAGAGCGAGTTCTTGTTCCTGATCCGGCGTGGGCAAAGAAAGGGCGGGGGTGGGAGTGGCCTCGGCGTTGAAGAAGGAGTAGAGGCCGGATTCGTCGATGTCGTCGAAGAAGGCAAAGAGAGAATAATAATCTTTGGCCGTGGTGGGGTCGTATTTGTGATCGTGGCAGCGCGAACATTCCATGGTGAGTCCGAGGAAGGTTGTTCCGAAGGTGTGGACTCGGTCGGCGACATACTCGACGCGGAATTCTTCGGGGACCGAGCCGCCCTCGACTTTTTGTTGGTGAAGGCGCGAGTAGGCGGTGGCAATGCGGGTTTCCCGGGTGGCGTCAGGCAGGAGGTCTCCGGCAACCTGTTCATGGATGAAGCGATCGAAAGCCTTGTTTTCGTTGAAGGATTGGACGACGTAATCGCGGTAGGGCCAGACCCGGCGGTTGCGGTCCTGCTGGAAACCGTAGGTGTCGGCGTAGCGGGCCACGTCGAGCCAGGGCGTGGCAAGGTGTTCCCCGAAAGCCGGCGATGCCAGGAGTTGATCGATGAGCGCCTCGGGGTTGTTGGGGTCGAAGCTCTTGATTTGCTCGAGGGTCGGGGGCATTCCGGTCAGATCAAAGGTCAAGCGCCGAAGGAGCTGATGGGAAGGAGCCTTCGGTTTCAGGCGGCGTTTTTCGCGGGCCAGCCGGTCCTCCACCAGCTCGTCAATGGATTTTCCCGACGCCTCGGGTAGGCTGGTGAAAGCCCAGTGGGCGGTGTATTCCGCGCCTTCCGCAATCCAGCGCCTGAGGAGTTCCTTTTCTCGTGCACTGAGTTTGCGATTGGAGTCCGGTGGCGGCATCTGGTCGTCCGGGTCAGTCGCATGAATGCGGGAAATCAGCTCGGATTTTTCGGGCTTGCCGGGGACGATCGCTCCCGTATCGAGGGCATCGTCGCGAAGATCCAGCCGCAGATCTCCTTCACGATGGGAGGGATCTGTCCCGTGACAATAATAACAGTTTTCGGAAAGGATGGGCTGGATGTCGCGGTCAAACGAGATCGGCTCGTCTGCTCGCAGGGCCAGGTTGCCGACAAACAAGATTAGGACGGAGCAAAGGAGGGGGAACATGATCATCGGGCCTCTCAGCGGGCCAGTGCCATCGCATGTTACCCCAGATGAATCGTTCCGCTGTCAAAAAAAACGTCTGAAAAGCTGCTGGGAAAAGGTGATTCGGTGAAAGCAATTTCGATAGTTGCCCTTAGCGGTTGGCGTAGTTTCCCGCATGTCAGCTCAATTTCCCCCTGAAATCCGGAACGGCCTGCTCGCGCTTCGGCGTCGCATTCGTCGGATCCGTCTCTTTCGTGGCCTTCTGCGGCTGGTTGGGGTAACGCTGGCCGGGCTCCTCGTCATCGTGGCTCTCGACTTCTTGCTGGCCCCGCTTCCCTCCTCGGCCCGGGCGGTTCTGTTTTTTGGCTGGCTCGCCGCGATCGTGGTGGCGGCTGTCGTCTTTTTGGTCGTTCCGCTGATGTCGCCGCTTCCGTTGGTTAGGCTGGCTCGCTGGCTCGAGGAACACCACCCGGAACTGCAAGAGCGGATCAGCACCACCCTGGAGTTGGCCGACCATCCCGAAGGAATCTCCCCGGCCTTGCTCGAAGAATTGTCCGAGGAGGCCGCGGCCGATATGACCTCGCTTGATCCCCGTCAGGAAGTGCAGACAAGACGGGTGCGGGCCTCGATGTGGCCGGCTCTCTCTAGCTTGGCTGCGATGGTGGTTCTTTTGGTGATCTGGCCCCAGGAGATGGGACGGCTTCTCACCCGTGCCGTCCTGCCTTTTTCCGAATTGGGAAATGCCGGGGCCTTCCGCTTTGAGGTTGCTCCCGGTGACCTCGAGGTTCTCGAGGGCGATGAATTCACTCTGGAATTGACCTACACCGGCGAATTGCAAGGGCCTCTGGAACTGATCATGGACCGCAATGGAGAACGCGTGGTGGAAGAGCTGACGCCTGATGCGACGGATGATCGCACTTACCATTACCGCTACACCGTGCACTCGGCCGCCGAGGGTTTTCGGTATTCGGCTCGGGTGGCGCGCGATGAAAGCGATCGCTTCGAGGTGAAGGTCTATCCCATTCCCCGCCTCCTTGAGCCGGTGGTCAGTCTTGCTTTTCCTGATTATACTGGGTGGCCCGACCGCGAGCTTCCCCTTGGCATGGGAATTCAGGCGCTGGCCGGGACCGAAGTTACCTTGCGTGGTCGCCTCGACACCCCGGTCAAGGGGGGCGAGGTGGTCTTTGGTCATCATTCGTTCGGAGAGCTCGGGTTGGAGCGAAACGCTCGGGGAACCCTTGTTGAGTGGGTGGAAACTCTCCAGCCAGGGCAGGACGGGTCCGCCGTGATGAATGTCACCCACCAACTGGGTCGCGACTTTGAGGCCGCTCGTTTTGCCCTTGTCGCCACCGAGGATCCCGCCCCCGAAGTCCGCATCCTGACCCCGCTGGAGCGCAAGTTCCAGGTCCAGCCCAACGATCAGGTGATCATCACCTATGCCGTGACCGAGGAAATCGGCATCGACCGCACCGAGATCGAGTTGGAGATCGATGGGAAAGCAGTTGAGTCGCTCAGTGAGGTGCCCCCCGAGCGGGTCGACCTCGAGAACGGAAATCGCTGGGAAGGGGAGGCCATGGTCTACTTGGGTAGCCTGGTTTCCAGATACCCCGAGGCCACTCATGTGAGGATGCGTTTGAAGGTGAGCGATAATCGGCCCGCCGCATTGGCAGGCCCGGGAGTGGGCTTTTCCTATTGGTTGGAATTTCGACTGAACAAGGGTGCCGAGTCACTGGTGCGCCAAAAGCTCCGCAACCAAGATGCCGACCTCAAGAAGACCATCAACGATGTCGTGCGCAAAGTCCAGAACGCCCAAAACCGTATGCATGAGGCCAAAGGACACCTCCGCCACGAAGAGGTCACCCGTCAGGCCGAAGAAGCCTTGGCCGCCACCCGCGATACCTTGAAGGAAGCGCGTTCCGAGTTGGCCGACTTGAGCGAGCGGATGGAAGAAGGTGTGCAGGCGCATCGCCGAGATGATGTCGCGCGCGCCTCCGAGAAGCTGGCGGAAGCGCAGATGGCCATCGAGAACGCCCCGCTCCAAGACAGCCCGGAGGCGCGACAGGATGAGGTCGACCGCGCCCGCGCGGAAAGCGAAGACGCCATCCGCGAATTGCAGAATCTCAAACAAGACGTGGAACAGGATCGCGGGAAAATCGAGGACCTTGCCCGTTTGCAGGAAATGGCCCAGCGACAAGACGAGTTGGCTCGTCAGGCTGAGCAAGGTGAGCGCAACGAAAATTGGCAACAACAACAGGAACAACTTCGCGACGAATTGCTGAACCGAGTCAAGGAGTCTCCCGAAGCCAAGGCCGCCGCCCTTCGGGCTCAGGCCGAGGAGGCTCTTGAACTGGCCAAAGAGGCCGGGGAACTGCAGAAAGCTCAGGAAAATCTTGCCGAAGCGAGTGGGCAGGTCGGGGAAACGCCTTTCGACCTGAACGAAAATCAGGTTCGCGAGGCTCTGGCCAATCAACAGGAGAAAGTCGCCGCCGAAGCACGGCAGGAACTCAACGAAGCCCGTCGCGATGACGAGCAAGAACGGATCCGGGATTTGAGCGAGGCAGTGGCGGAAAGCCAGCAGGCCGCTCGGCAGACCAGAGAGGCGAACGTGGAGGAGGCCGCTCGCAAGGCCGAAATGGCCGCCGAGGATCTGGAACGCCTCGCCGACGAGTCACCCACTCAGAAATCACTCGCCGAGAAGCAGGAAAAGATTGCCGAAGCACTCCAAGATCTCGCCGAGGGAAATCTCGACGAGGCCCGCTCAGCCGTCGCTGACCTCCAGAACAACCCGACTCTTCGGGAGCTTGGAAATGAACTAGCCGCTGAGCAGGAAACTGCGCTGAACCAAGCCAAGGAAGAATTGCAGCAAGCCCGCGACCAGCAGGACGAGCGTGCCGCCGACCTCCCCGCCGCCGTCGAAAAAGCCAACGAGGCCCTCGCTGGTGCCCGCGAAAATCAACCCGAGAAGGCCGCGCAAGCCGCGAGCGAGGCGGCCGAGCAACTCGCGAAAGGCGAAGAGAAATCCCTCTCGCAGGAGGCGCTCCGCCAGAAGCAAGAAAAACTCGCCGAAGCGTTTGAGGCACTGGCCGAAGGTGATGGCGAAAAGGCCCGGGAGGCCCTCGAGGACGCTCGGAACGTGCCCAGCCCCGAGGGGCTTGCCGAAGCGCTGGCCCAAGCCCAGCAGGATCTTCAGCAGGGAATTAAAAAGGCACAGGAGCAAGCGAGCGAAGCAGGCGAGGATGCCCGCGCCGAGTCCCTCGCCAAAGCGGCCAACGATGCCGGAAAAGCTTCGCAAGAGGCTCGGTCAAATGATGCCGAAGGTGCGGCTGAAGCGGCCAAAGAAGCCGCCGGTGAGCTCGCCGACGGGGTGGAAGGTCGCCTGTCCCAGAAGTCTCTGCAAAACCAGCAGGAGTCACTCGCCGAGGCCTTCGAGGCTTTTGCCGAAGGCGACCTCGAAAAAGCGGCCGAGGCGCTCGAGGCGGCGCAGGCCGAGCGTCTCTCCAACGCTCTGGAGCAAGCTTTGGCCCGTGAGCAGGAGGCCATTGTGGAAGGAGCCCGGCAGGAACTGAGCGATGCCCGCGAAGCGCTGGAAGATCGCGCCAATCATCTGCCGGAAGCCCTCGCGCAGGCACAGGCCGCTCTCGAGCAGGTCAAGCAGGGCGATCTGCCCGCCGCCGTTGCCGCTGCCCAATCTGCCGCATCCGAACTCGTCGAAGGATCTGAGATTTCGGCCTCGCAGGCCGGCTTGCAGGACCGTCAGGAGCAACTGGCCGACGCCCTCGAACGTCTGGTCGAGGGTGATCCGGCATCGGCACTGGCAGCCTTGCAGCAGATGCAAGCCGAGCGTGCCGAAGCTCTTGCCGAAGCGATTCAGGGAACTCCCCCGGTCGAAGGTAATCCATTGGGTGAAGCCGGACAGCAGGCCGAAGGAGGCGCGCAACAGGCCCAACAGGCGTCGCAGTCCCAACAAGCCGGACAGAATGCCCAGGCCTCGCAGCAGCATCAAGCGGCCGCCGAGCGATTTGCCCAGGCCCAGCAGTCGCTTGAAGGTGCTTCCGCCCAGATGGCCAGCCAAGCCCAGCAGGCGGCCCAACAAGGAGAGAACCCCAACAATGCCAACGCTCCGGGCGAGCCTCTTGCCGACGCCTTGCAAAATAGCTCGCAAGCCGCGCAAGCCGGCCAGAGCGGCCAACAACAATCCGCAGCGGAAAAATCGCGCTCGGCAGCCCAGTCTCTTCAGCAAGCTGCCAACCAAGCGATGTCGAACATGCAGCAGGGGAATCAGCCGGGAGACGCCATGGCGCAATCCGACCAGCCCCAGCCCGGGGAAGGAAAAGGAGAGTCGCCTCCACCGGACGAAGCAAAGGAGGGCATTCGGCAGGCCCAAGGTGACAAGGGGGTGCCCCCAGAACTCGCCAAGCTGGGCATCAATACCAACGATTGGGAAAAAATCCAGGCCACGCTGAAAACCGATGTGAGCGGAGCTCGCGGCGCGGCTATTCCGGAAGACTACCGCGGGTTGGTGAGGAAATATTTTGAACAAATCTCGAAGGAAAAATGAGACGATTTTTGACCATTCTTTTCGTTCTCGAAGCTTCTCTGTCCTTCGCCCAGGCACAGACCGAGACCGTCTTTGCCAAGTGGGAGGAGAAGGTTGACCCGGCGGTTGAGCGCGGCCTGGAATACCTCGCTCTCGTTCAGGAGGATGACGGCAGCTACCCCGGAAGCTATGGGAATTCCTGCGGAGTGCCCGCCCTCGCCGGCATGGCCTTTTTATCGCGAGGACATCTGCCCACCGAGGGGGTCTACGCTGCTCCGCTGAATAAGATCATTGATTTCCTCCTCAGTCGACAGGACCGCGCCGGTCTCTACACCGGCGGTCAGTATGGCAGCGGCCCGATGTATGGACACAACATCGCGACCCTCTTCCTTTCCGAGGTCTCAGGAATGGTCGATCCAGACCGCCAAAAGAAGATCAATGAGAGCCTGCCGCGGGCCCTTGCCCTCATCCTGAGAGCTCAGGCAGTGGACAAAAGTGAACGTCACCAGGGGGGCTGGCGCTATCATCCCAATTCACGCGACTCCGACACCTCGTGCAGCGGCTGGGCTCTCATGGCCCTCCGCTCGGCCAAGTTGAACGGGGCCGATGTGCCCGATCAGGCCATCGCCGACGCCATCGCTTACCTCTACGGAAACTTCTCGGAAACGAATGGACACTTCGGTTACTCAAGCCCCCACAATCAGAAGAACTCGCTCACCGGCATGGGGCTCCTCTGTCTCGAACTCTGCGGAGAACACGGGAAGCCGTCGACCATCAAGGCTGCCGATTTCATCCTCGAGAGCTTCCGTTCACTCGAAGGAGCTCAATTCGAATTTTACGGCAATTATTACAACGCCCAAGCCATGTTCCAGATCGGTGGGAAGTATTGGGACACCTACGCGAACTGGATGTATGACACTTACTTGAAAACCCAGAAGGATGACGGGTCATGGCCCAGTCGGGAAGCCGGCACGGTGTATGGCACCGCGATGATGACCCTCGCCTTCACCGTGCCTTACCGTCAGCTCCCGATTTACCAGCGTGACGAGACGGTGGACGAGGAGTAGGGTTCGCCCATGCCCGAGATCGACGAGCTTTACGAAGCGTTGGAGGAAGCCCGCGACGCTGACCAGGTGGCCAGCGCCTGTGTCCTCTACGAGGAAATCCTGACTCACGACGACGAAGAGGAGATTCCCTCGACCCTCCTCTACGTTCAGGATCTTACCGACCTTGGGAACTACGGGCAGGCCTTCGCTACCCTGCAAAGGATCGAAGACCTCGTGCCTCAGCCTATCGAGGCCACCTTTCATTGGGTCAAAGGTACGGTGCACCAGGAAATGGGGGACTTTGCCGAGGCGGAAGCCTGCTATCGCGAGGCCGACAAGCGGGAAACTGAAAACCGCGGCGACTACCTTGTCCAGGCCGCGGGCATGGCCTTTCATCGGGGTGAGCCCGCCCGGGCCGAATACCTCGTGCGGGAGGCCTTGAAAAAAGAGTGCGAACGCGACGAAGCTCTCGGGAACCTCGCGACCTACCTTGCCAGTCAACGCCGCTTCCCGGAGGCCCGCGACGCCTTCCAGGAGGTCCTCGAGATCGATCCCGAAAACGAGATCGCCCGCGAGTGGCTTCTCGACCTTGACCATCTGGTCTGACAGGCAGGGCCAGTCCGCCGTTTTTTTGCTCCAAGCAGGATTTCCACGTGGGCGGTTGGCTTTTTGACGCTGGCGATCGGTGGTTAGGCGTCCGGCATGGGGGGGTCACTCCGGGGTGAGGTCGTCATCGCTGGCCTTTCCGTCCGGTCCCAGCGAGCTTAGGCGAGGTTTGCCATTCACCAAGCGATACTGGTAGCGGTTGCCCCAGGGGTCGATGAAGACCTCGGGCCTGCTGACGTTTTGGACCCAACGACGGGGGCGGGGTGCTTTGGTGGGTCTTTCGAAAAGGGAATCGAGGCCTTGCTCATTGCTCGGATAAGTTCCGCCGATTGCCTTGTATTGCTCGAGCGCCGCTTTGAAGCTTTGCAGGTCGGTTTGAGCGGTCTCGATCCTTGCTTGGGCAATCATCTTTTCGGCGGCCTCCGGATCAAACTGCCAGCGCTCTCCTGCTTTCCTTGCCGGAAGGAGTGCCTTTTCCTCGCTCACGATCATGCCGCGAGAGGGATCATCCGGGGTCTCCTCGAACGAGAGGTGCTTCTTTTCGGCATAAACGGCCGCAGCGAATTGTTTTTCGAAATCATCGCCTTCTTTCATCATTTCCTTGATGGTGTCGATGTCGTCAGCATTGATAAACGAATTTCGAAGTGATCTTCCGGTGTCCTTGGCCACTTCGGCCCACTTCAGGAGCTCTTGGACGGCAGGGTGGACTTTCGTCTGTCCCTCGTTCTTCGGCTCGGCCCATGAGGGGGCGAAGAGCAGGGCCAGGCAGGTAAGAGGGTGAGGATGTTCGTCATTCCTCAACAAAGAGACCGGATTTGCCCGAAAGGCGAGCAAAACCATCGGGTGGGCCGGGCCCGGAGTGGATCCCGCGAAAAGAGGCTTTTCGCGGCCTGACGGGGAGATAGATTGAGGGTTCCACCGCAAGGAATGCTTCTGCCTTCCGTATGGAGACCATCACTCAAACCGTCATGAAATTTCTCGCCGCTGTCGCCTTCCTTTTTCTTCCGGGCCTCTCGCTCGTCCATGCCGCTCCCTTCTGGATCTGGTCATCGAAACAACCGGGGGAAAACGACCAGGTGACCTTCCGGAAATCCTTTCTCATTCCCGACGGAGGCGTTTCGATTGCCAAGCTCGAATTCACCTGTGACAACGGTGCGACGGCCTACCTCAATGGGAAGAAGGTCATGGTCAATCCGGACTGGCAGCAGCCTTCGTCGATCGACCTCACCGATGAACTCAAGATTGGTCGAAACCTGCTGACCTTCGAGGCCACGAACAAGGGAGGCACGGCCGGCTTCATTGCGCGCCTGACTCTCAAGGATAAAAACGGAAAAACGGCCTCGATCGAGTCGGGAAAAGACTGGGAGGCCCGTCCGAACGGGTCGAGCGACTGGGGTGCCGCAAGCGTCCTAGCCCGGTATGGCGAGGGGCCGTGGAACCGCGCCCTGGATGCGCCGGCCGCCGGCGCCTCGGAACCGGTTTCGGGCGAGGTGGTCACGTTGCCCGGATTTGAAGCCGAGCAGATCTACACCGTCCCGAAGGGGCAGCAGGGGTCTTGGGTTGCGATGACGGTGGATCCACAGGGACGGATCATCACCGGTGATCAATACGGCGGGCTTTTCCGGATCACCCTGGGAGCCGATGTCCCCGAGGTCGAGAGACTCAAAGTCACGGTCGAGGGCGCGCACGGGCTTTGCCATGTCTTTGATTCCCTCTATCTCTTGAAAAACGAGCAGCAGGGAACCCGCGGGCTCTACCGTCTTCGTGATACCAATGGGGATGATCAATATGACGAGGAAAAGTTACTCCGAGAGTTTCAAGGCGGTGGAGAGCACGGGCTCCACAGCATTGTTCCCGGCCCCGACGGTCGTTCACTCTACCTTGTTTTCGGTAACCACACCAACGAGCCAGCGGAACTCGACCATTCCCGGGCCGCCCGGGTGTGGTCCGAAGATCACCTTCTTCCCCGCATGTGGGACGCCAACGGCCACGCTCGCGGCAAGCTTGCTCCGGGCGGCTTTATCCTCAAAACCGACCCCGAGGCCACCGAGCTTGAAATGATCTCCTACGGATTCCGCAACCCCTTCGACGCCGCCTTCGATCAAAATGGTGAACTCTTCACCTATGATGCCGACATGGAGTGGGATCTCGGGTCGCCTTGGTATCGTCCCACCCGGGTTTATCATTCCGTCAGCGGATTGGATGCGGGCTGGCGTTCCGGGACTGGCAAGTGGCCGGCGCATTATCCGGATACCTTACCACCGGCGGCCGATATCGGACCGGCCAGCCCCACCGGGGTGGTGATGGGAACGGGGGCGAAATTTCCAGCCAAATACCAGCGCGCTTTATTCATCAACGACTGGACCTACGGAACAATGTATGCTGTGCACCTCATTCCAGATGGGGCTGGCTTCAAGAGCTCGGTCGAGGAATTTGTCAGTGGACGCCCGCTGCCCCTCACCGATGTCATCATTCATCCCAAGGACGGGAGCATGTACTTCATGGTGGGAGGGCGCCGGACGCAGTCGGCGCTTTACCGCGTGAGCTACACCGGAAACGAGTCGACCGCTCCGGCCGCTACCCCGGAAGTGGCACCCGAGGCTGCCTTGCGTCGCGAATTGGAAGAACTTCATGGTAAATCGCTCAGCTCTTCCGAGCTTGAGAGGGTCATCAAGCATCTCGGGCATTCGGATCGCTTCATCCGCCACGCGGCCCGCGTCGCTTTGGAAAACGTGATCGCGTCTACCAGCAAAATCCCGTCCGAGCTGAAGTCCTCGCTCTCGGTCAAGAATCCCTGGACCATCATCGAGTCGGTGGTCGCCGTCGCACGGACCGGCAAGAAGGAAAGCCAGGGCGACTGTCTGGCGTTTCTCGGTGAGCTCGATCCGAAAGCCCTTTCCCGGGAGCAACTCCTGGCTTGGCTCCGGGCGCACTCGCTTCTCTTCACCCGGATGGGGGCTCCCGGGAGTCCGCAGGAAATCATTGATCGCTTCCTGCCGCTTTATCCTTCGGGCGACGATCTCACCGACCGCGATCTCACTGAACTCCTCGTGTTTCTCGGCGAGCCCTCGGTGGTTCCCAAGGCGCTGCAACTGATGGCCACCGCGAAGGATGATCATACCGATCTGATCAACGAGGGCGTGCTCGCCCGCAACGATCAATACGCCAGTGCGGCCCGGGCCACCCATGAAAGCCGGCCCAATCTCCAGCAATACAGCCTGCTCTTCATTTTACGCAACGCCAAGGCCGGCTGGACCGCCGAGCTTCGGCAAACCTACTTCAGTTGGTTCCCGCGAGCTTCGGCCTGGAAGGGCGGCAACAGCCTGAAGAAATTTATCGAGAACATCCGCAATGAAGCCCTCGCGAACATTGCCCCGGAGAGCGAAAAAGGGGCGCTGGATGAACTCTCGAGGAGCGCCCCGGCGGCAACAGCCAATGCCGTGGCGGCTAACGGGCCCGGGCGGGCGTGGACCGTGAACGAGAGTGTGGCCGAACTGGAGAAGCGCAGGACGGGGCGCGATTTCAAACGGGGCAAGGAACTTTACCATGCCTCGGCCTGTGCCAGCTGCCATCGCATGGCCGGCGAGGGGGGCGGGATCGGTCCCGATCTCACCGGTTCCGGTAATCGCTACACCCTCGGCGATCTCATGGAAAACATCATCGATCCCTCAAAGGTCATCTCCGATCAATACGGCAGCGAAACCATCACCAAGACCGATGGCTCCACCGTGACTGGCAGGGTCGGTAGCGAGGACAAAGAGGCCATTTCGCTCATGACCAATCCCTTCGCTCCGGAGTCGCTGGTGAAGATCCCGCTCAAGGCGATCAAATCGCGCGAGGCTTACCCGGTATCGATGATGCCGCCGGGATTGGTCAACACCATGAATCCGGACGAACTCGCGGATCTTGTGGCTTACCTGATGGCCGGGGGCGATCCCGACCATCCGGCCTTCAAGTGACCCGGCTGGTCTCTCGGGGCCTTATTCGAAGACCACGAGAAGATCCCCGGTGTCGGCTGATTTGCCCTTGGTGAGGAGGACCTCGGCGATGGTGCCGTCGGCCGGGGCGCTCACCGTGGTGAGCATTTTCATCGCCTCGAGCACGACCAGCTTGTCGCCTTCCTTCACGGTGTCGCCGGGCTTGACCGCGACCTCGCTGATCATGCCGGGGAGGGGGGCTCCGACATGGCGGGAATTTCCAGTTTCGGCCTTGGGATTGGCGGTGGTTTCCTTGCCCAAGGACCTGTCGACGACGACGCATTCACGGGGCATGCCGTTGAGTTCGTAGAACAAAGTACGACGTCCTTCATCGTCAGCCTCCCCGATGTTGAGGAGCTTGATAAAGAGGGTCTTGCCGGGGGCAATATCGACGTGGATCTCCTCCCCGACGTGGAGGCCGTAAAAGAAGGCGGGAGTCGGAAGGACGGTCAGGCGATCGTATTCGGCCAGCGAGTCTTGGTAGTCTCGGAAGACCTGAGGATACATCAGGTGGCTGTAAAGGTCGTCGTTGTCCGCTTCTCGCCCGAGTTGCTCGCCGAGTTGCTTTCTGGTTTCCTCGAGGTCGCAGGGCGGGGCAAGTTCTCCGGGCCGCACCGTGACCGGGACGCGCCCACCGAGGACGCGCTTTTGGATTTCGCGGGGCCACCCCCCGTCAGGTTGTCCCAATCCGCCGCCGAGCATGTCGATCACGGACTCGGGGAAGTCGAGCACCGGGACGTCTTCTTTGAGAAGGTCGTCGGCCTTCAGTCCCTGCGTGACGAGGAGCATGGTCATGTCGCCGACCACTTTGGAGGAGGGCGTGACTTTCACGATGTCTCCGAAGAGTTGGTTGACGTCGGCATAGGTGTGGGCGATTTCCTGCCAGCGGTGGCCGAGGCCCATCGCGTTGGCCTGCTCTTTGAGGTTGGTGTATTGGCCGCCGGGCATTTCGTGGAGGTAGACTTCGGCGGTTCCGCTTCGGGGAGCGGAATAGAAGGGTTCGTAGTGAGTCAGGATTTCCTCCCAGTAGTCGGAAATTTCATTGAGGCTTTCGACGTCGAGGCCGGGGTTGCGGTCGTGCCCGCGCAGGGCCGCACAGACCGAGTTGAGATTCGGCTGACTGGTGGAGCCCGACATCGAGGCCAGGGCCATGTCGGCGATGTCGACTCCGGCCTCGGCGGCGGCCATGATGGAGGCGGCATTGAGGCCTGAGGTATCGTGGGTGTGGAAGTGGATAGGGAGTCCGATTTCTTGTTTCAGGGTGGAGACCAGTTTGGTCGCAGCGGCCGGGTGGCAGAGTCCGGCCATGTCTTTGATGCAGAGGATGTGGGCCCCCATTTTCTCGAGTTCCTTCGCCTTGTTGACGTAGTATTGCAGGGAGTATTTTGCCCGGTCCGGGTTGGTGATGTCGCCGGTGTAGCAGACCGCGGCCTCGCAGACCGCTTTGCCGTGTTCGCGGGCGGCTTCCATTGCGACCTTCATGTTGGGAAGGTAGTTGAGAGAATCGAAGATACGGAAGATGTCCATGCCGGCGTTTGCGGCGTGCGTCACGAATCCGGCCACCACGTTATCGGGGTAATTGGAATAACCGACCGCGTTGGACCCTCGGAAGAGCATCTGGAAGCAGATATTGGGGATGCGTTCGCGAAGTTCGCGCAAACGTTCCCATGGGTCTTCCTTGAGGAAGCGCATCGCGGTATCGAAAGTCGCGCCACCCCACATTTCCATCGAAAAGAGATCAGGAGTGCGCTTGGCATAGGCCCCCGCGATGTTGAGCATGTCGAAGGTGCGCATGCGGGTGGCGATCAGCGACTGGTGGGCATCGCGCATCGTGGTGTCGGTGACCAGAAGGCGCTTGTCGTTCTTGATCCAATCGGCGAAGGCCTCGGGGCCATGGTCGAGAAGAATCTGTCGGGAACTCCGGAAGGAATCGGAGGAAAAGTGAGCGGGGGCAGGTTCTGGGGCGGGGATCCTTGGCTGGGCGAAGGGCTTGCCGGGGCGCCAGTTTTTGGCTCCCGGGTTGCCATTGACGGTGAGGTCCGAGAGGTAGTTGAGCAGTTTGGTGGCGCGATCTCGTTTTGGGACGAACTCGAAAAGGCTGGGTTGCGAATCAATGAGCTTGGTGTGGGCATCCCCCGAGCGGAAGGTGGGGTCCTCGATGACGTTTTCGAGGAAAGGGATGTTGGTTTTGACGCCGCGGATGCGGAATTCCCGCAGGGCGCGATCCATGCGCTGGCAAGCGGTCTCGAAGTCCCGTCCGGTCGCGGTGAGCTTCACCAGCATCGAGTCGTAGTAGGGGGTGATGACCGCCCCGGCATCGCCATTGCCGGAATCGAGTCGGATCCCGAAGCCGGCAGCCGAGCGGTAGTTGGTAATGCGACCGTAGTCGGGGGCGAAGCCTTTGGCGGGGTCCTCGGTGGTGATTCGGCACTGGATTGCAAAGCCGTTGCAGGGGATGTCTTCCTGTGCCGGGATCCCGATCTCGGGGTCGTGCAGTTTTTGTCCCTGTGCCACCAAGATTTGGGAGCGAACAAGATCGATACCGGTGACGCACTCGGTCACGGTGTGTTCGACCTGAATGCGGGGGTTCATCTCGATGAAGAACCACTCTTTGGAATCCATGTCATAGAGGAATTCCACCGTGCCGGCATTGTTGTAAGCGATCTCGCGCGCCAGGCGAGCGGCTGATTCGCACAGTTCCGCGCGCAGGTTTCCGGGGAGGTCGATTGAGGGGGCGATTTCGACCACCTTTTGGTAGCGTCGTTGCACCGAACAATCTCTCTCGTGGAGGTGGACGACGTTGCCGTGGCGGTCGCCGAGGACTTGTACTTCGATGTGCTTCGCCCGTTTGATGTATCGTTCCAGGAAGACGGCGGGATTGCCAAAGGCGTTTTGGGCTTCCTCTTGGGCCTCGGTAAGGCGAGCCTGAAGCTCGGAGGGCTTTTCCACGATGCGCATGCCGCGTCCTCCTCCGCCAAAAGCGGCCTTGATGATGAGGGGGAAGCCGACCTCGTGGGCGATGGTGAGGGCCTCGTCGGGGTCGGAAATGGCTTCATCGGTTCCCGGGAGTACCGGGACCTTGGCCGCGATAGCCTGGGCCCGGGCCGCGGTCTTGTCTCCCATCGAGCCGAGGAGGTCGGCCGAGGGCCCGATGAAAGTGATGCCTTCGCGATCGCAGGCCCGGGCGAAGTCGGCATTTTCTGAGAGAAAACCGTATCCCGGGTGGATCAAAGTGACGCCCTTGGCTTTGGCCAGAGCAACAATGCCTTCGTAATCGAGGTAAGCACCCACCGGACCCTTGGCCTGGTCGAGTTGGTAGGCTTCGTCTGCCTTGAAGCGGTGCCGCGAGAAACGATCTTCCTCGGCGTAGATGGCGACCGTGGGGATGCCGAGTTCGGTGGCGGCGCGAAAGACTCGGATGGCAATTTCGCCGCGGTTGGCTACGAGAAGTTTGTCCTGACCCATAAGTGGAGCGGGAACCTAGGGGAGGGCAGTGGCGCTTTCGAGGATAAAATCCTGTCCCGTAAAGTCATCCCGCTGGGGAAGGAGGAGAGTCTTTGCTGGTGGGGCTAAGGTTGCGCGAGTCAGCGCTGCACTTGTAAAAGGCAGGCAGGTGTGCGTGAGGCTTGCCCCGGGTGTCGGTCTCGTTTACGGAGACCTCGCGATGTCTGAGTTGCCCAAAGCTTACGAACCCACCGAAGTTGAGAAGTCCTGGTATCAGGCATGGCTGGATGCGAAGTGTTTTGAAGCTGATCCCGCCTCGGAGAAGCCGGCCTACTCCATCGTGATCCCGCCGCCGAATGTCACCGGAATCCTCCATTTGGGGCACGTTCTCAACAACACCATTCAGGACATCCTGGCGCGGCGGGCCCGCCAAAAGGGATGCGAGGTTCTCTGGCTGCCCGGGACTGATCACGCCGGGATCGCGACCCAGACCAAGGTCGAGCGGCAACTGCGCGAGGAAGAGGGAAAAACCCGCCGCGATATCGGAAGGGAGGCTTTTCTGGAAAAGGTCTGGGAGTGGAAAGAAAAGCACGGCGGCATCATCATCAAGCAACTGAAGCGCCTCGGGTGCTCGTGCGATTGGAGTCGAGAGCGCTTCACGATGGACCAGGATTATTCCCGGTGGGTCTCTCAGGTCTTCGCGGAATTGTTCAACGAGGGGCTGATTTACCGAGGCAAGCGGATGGTGAACTGGTGCCCGGTTTCGCTGACGGCCCTCTCCGATGAGGAGGTCATCCCCAAGAAGCAGAACTCCAAACTTTACTATCTCAAGTATGAGCTGGTCGATGAACCCGGGAAATATCTCGAAGTGGCCACGACCCGCCCGGAAACCCTGATGGGCGATGTGGCGGTGGCGGTGAATCCAAAGGATGAACGCTATGGCAAATATGTCGGCAAGCTGGTCCGACGACCCTTTCCGGAGGCCGAGATTCCAGTCCTGGCCGATGATCATGTCGATCCGGAGTTCGGAACCGGGGCCCTCAAGATCACGCCGGCTCACGACAAGGCCGATTTTGAAATCGGGGTTCGCCATGAGCTTGAGATCATCGATGTCTTCCATCCCGATGGGAGCGTCAATTGTCCTGAAGTGCCGGAGCTCGATGGTCTGGACCGCTTTGTGGCCCGCAAGAAGGCGGCCGCGATGCTGGAGGAAAATGGCCTTTTGATCAAGGTGGAGGAACATGAGAACAACGTCGGCTTTTCCGAGCGGGCGGACGTCCCGATTGAGCCCCGCATTTCCATGCAGTGGTTTCTGAGGTATCCTGAAACCGAACGCACCGCGAAGGCGGTGGCCACGGGGCGCATTCAATATCGTCCGACTCGTTGGGCCAAGACGCATGCCAACTGGATGGATGGTATCCAGGATTGGTGCGTTTCCCGACAGCTTTGGTGGGGGCATCGTATCCCGGTGTGGTATCGCAAGGAAAAAGTGGCCGCCCTGCGGGACGCCGAGTCCCTCACCTTGGCCGATCTTGAGGCGGGAGATCTGCACGTCAGCGAGGAACCTCCGTCCGATCCCGAGAACTGGGTGCAGGACGATGATGTCCTCGACACCTGGTTCAGTTCTTGGCTCTGGCCTTTTGCCACCATGGAAAAACCGGGTGAGGAATCCGATCTCGTCAAAAAATTTTATCCCACCACCGATCTGGTGACTGGCCCGGACATCATTTTCTTCTGGGTGGCACGCATGATTATGGCGGGCTTTCGCTTCAAGGACGAACTACCGTTCCGCAATGTCTTTTTCACCTCGATCATCCGCGACATCCAGGGCCGCAAGATGAGCAAGTCGCTGGGGAACTCGCCAGATCCCATTGATCTCATGGAGAAATACGGAGCCGACGGGCTGCGCTTTGGTCTCATGAGGACTGCCCCCATCGGGGCTGATCTGCGATTCGATGAGGCCCAGATTGAAGAGGGACGAAATTTCGCTAACAAGATCTACAATGCTTGCCGGTTCCGCCGGATGTCGGGAGCAGAGGCCCGGGTCGATTTTCAGGCCTCGTCGTGTGACCACCTCCGCCCCTATCATCTCGATATTCTCGCGAAGTGCGATGAGCTTGCGGAAAAGGTTGAGGCCGCCTTCGCTGATTACCGCTTCAACGAGGTTGGACAACAACTGTATGAGTTCTTGTGGAGTGAGTTTTGTGACAAGTTTCTTGAAGCGGTGAAGGGTGATCTGCGCGAGGAGGCCGAGCCTGCCCGCCGTGAGGCTACCCTTGGAGTCTTTGATGTGGTGATGGCACGCTATTTGCAACTTTTGCATCCCTACATGCCCCACCTCACCGAAGAACTCTGCGCGCGTATGGGCTACCAAGCCAAGGGGACCTTTCTGATGGAAAAAACGCTTCCGGAAGCGGGTCTGCTCGACGGGGTGGAGTCGGCAATGATCGATGATGGTCGGGGGCGGGCCACGGCGGTTTACGAATCGGCGGCCCGGCTGCGGAACCTGAAGGCGGAATATCGGCTCGCCGCTCGCAAGGATGTTCGCTTTGTGGTGCGTCACGGGGCCGACTGGCTTGAGGCGGAGGCTGACATCCTCGCTCTGCTCTCCGGGGCCGCCGAGGTCACTCGAGCGGAAGAATACCAACCGGAGCAAGGAACTCCCGGGGCGGTCACCTCCGCCGGTGAGATCTTCATGCCTTTGGATGGGCTGATTGATGTCGAGGCCGAGAAGATCCGTCTCGATAAGGAGATCGAAAAAAACACCAAGGAAGTCGCGAAATCCAAGGGGAAGCTGGGGAACGAGAAGTTTATCGCCAATGCCAAGCCCGAGGTAGTCGCGTTAGAACGTCAAAGGCTCGTCGAATGGGAAGGCAAACTTGGGCAATTGCAAAAAATGCGAGATAATTTGGGATAATTCGAATCTGGGGTTTCCTGATCGGACCATTCGATGTTTACTCGTCCTGCTACAATGTCGTCAGCTCTTCTTCATCAGATTCCGGGAATCGATTCCCAAGGAGTTGAGCTCCTTCAGGCGGTTGGTGTCGAGAGCCTTGGGACTCTCTCTCAAAGCGAACCGGCAACGCTTCTTGAGGAAATGGAACAGGCCAACCGGCACCTCGAATTGGTTGGAAACCTTCCCTCAGTCGATGACTTGATTTCCTGGATTGAAGCGGCTCGGCACATTGATGGGATCGAGGGTCCGCCATTGGTCACCCGCCTCGAGGGGGCCGTCGAGTGGGTTCCCATCGATGTTTTGCCAGCACTTCCGGTTCTGCCCGAAACAATGAAGGAGAACAACATCAGGGTTTCGGAGGTCCCCGAGATGACTGAGTTCCTTGCCAAGGAAGATCTGTTCGAGGAGCGCTCTGTCGAGGTTGGCGAGTCAAAACCGGTCAGTGTGCCGGTGCGGGAAATCACCCCCAAGTCAATCGGGCGCGAGGAAGAAGGAAGGTCTGATCAAAGGGAGAGAGCCAAGATCGACCCCCTGAAGCGCAATCCAGGCTTTGACATCCGCAAGACCGCTTCCCCGGAACTGAACGTCGGACGGAAGTTGCACTCGCGCCGCTACATCCGCGGGGTCTTGCATCCGACCCCGGGGCGGGTCAAGATCGGGGGCTTCTTTGCCTTTTGCTCCATCATTCTCTTTCCCCTGAACTTCGTGGCCGGGGGGCTGGTCCTGACTCTTTTCAAGGATTGGGACCTGGGACATAAGCTCTGGCTGCTCGCTGTTCCCGCCGCGTTTGTTGCCTTCGGCTTATGCTATCTCGTGATCTCCCGACCGGTGAAGTGCCGGGTCTGCGGTCAGCCCCTGTATATTTCCAAGGCCTGCCGACGGAATCCCAAGGCTCACCACGTGCCGCTGCTGGGCTATATCCTCCCCACGGTCGTTCATCTCCTGATTTTCCACTGGTTCTGCTGCATGTATTGCGGAACTTCCGTGCGTCTGAAGGAGTGAGTCACTCCCGCTTTCGCGAGTCGATGAGAATGGTCACTGGCCCATCGTTGACAAGGGTGACCCGCATCGCTGCCCCGAAAGTCCCTCGGCCCACCTGATGCCCTAGCTCGCGTGAAAAGGCCTCGCAGAACTCCTGAGAGAGGGGCTCGGCATGGCCGGGCCGGGCCGCCCGCACGTAACTCGGTCGATTCCCTTTCTTCGTTGAGGCGTGGAGCGTGAACTGACTCACTACCAGTGCCGAACCACCCCGGTCTTTGAGGTCGAGATTCATTTTGCCGTCCTTGTCGTCGAAGATCCGCATGCGTAGGATCTTCGTCACTAACCAAGCGAGATCTCCAAGGTCATCAGCTTCCTCGATTCCGAGGAGGATGAGGAGGCCGGGCCCGATTTCGGAAATGCGGGTTCCCTCGACCTCCACCGAAGCCTTGAGCACTCTTTGAATCACGGCGCGCACGGCGGAATCATCGGTTTCAGAGGATTTGTTTCAAGCGATCTTGCCATCGATTGTAAACGAAACCCAGCCCGAGCAGTCCGAGGCCCAGGGTGAGGAAGGACGCGATCCGTGGGAGTGGGTCGAGCTTGACAGTATCAATGATCATGAGGTGTCCCAAGCTGGCCGCGAGCATGATGAGGCCAAACAGGCGGAAGCAGCGGCTCTTCATCGGAAGGCCGGTGAGGAGGAGAAGAATGCCGGCCACGGCCCAGACCGCGGCAAGAGGCAGCGAACCGGCGTCCCTCGTGAGCTCCGCCCAGAGGACCAGCAGCGACAACAAGGCGACCGGGGCCCAGGTTTCCTCGCGGCCCAAAAAACTCCGGACAAGGTGGAGGATCAGCAAAGGTGCGAGAGCCCAGTAGATCTCGTGTGGCTCACCCTTGACGGAGGCGAAGAGAAGCGCGAGTGCCAAGAGGGGAAGGCTGGCCGAAGCGGTGAGCCATTTCCCGAAGTAGGAGTCTCGGAGGAAGAGCGCCGTCGCGGTCAGAGCCAAGGGAAGACCGGGGGCAGGGAAGAACTCGATCAGGAAGGCCACCCAAAAGGCCGAGGCCATCAAGAAGAGCACCTTCTGAAGAAAGATCCTTCCGGGCACGGTGGTGAGTTTCTGAAGAAGGGCGTAGTGCCCTGACGTGAGCACGCTTCCGAAGAAAAATGCTCCTGGGGTGATCGGGGTGGCGGCGAAAACGAGAAGATAAAAGGCAAAGGGAATAAGGGAATGGGCACCCAAGCGAGTGCGGGAGGCCACAAGGGTGCCGATGACCGGGATGGTCAGAACAGCGGTCAAGCGGACCCAATCCGAACCCTCGCTTTCGCGCAGCGCCAGCCAGAGGAAGGCTAGTGACAGGGCGAGGAAAGCTCCGCAAGCTCCGTGCAGTCCTTCACGCCAGGTCCCCGACTCGCGGCGAGTTGCAATGACGGCGGGTGACACCGACGCAAGCAGGGCGAGGAAAGCGACCGTGAACCATTGCGAGGGAGTGGCCGAAGGCATCTCAAGCAGTTGCACCAGCGCCACAAGGCCTCCGAGAGCAAAGATGCCACAGGTTTCCGGGCTGATTCGTCGCACCAGCCTCGAAAGGAAGGCTAAGCTGGTGGCGGTGCCTAAGATGCTCAGCGCAAGACCCTGATGCCAGATCGACCAACCCGAGGTCCAACCGAAAGCCAACAGAACAAGGGCCACCAGTGATGCGGCGAGCGCGGGGGCCTCGAGTTGGATTTCAGAACCTTTTTCCCCGGACTGCCGTTGCAGGGCCCCGAGAGCGACCCAGGCTATGGCTCCGAAGATCCAAGTGACCGCCGGGACATCGGACGGTGAAAGATCGTGAAGGGCAAGGAGGGAGAGGAGGGCGGCCCCCCAGGCGGCGATCCCGCCGAGCGGGTGAGTGAACTTGCGCGAGAGAACCATCAAGAAGAGAGCTTCCAAAAGGAGTGCGACGAACAAGTGGTGACCATCGAGCAAGAGGGCCAGTCCCAGGGTCATCACGCTGATGCCTTTGACAAGGTGAACGATCCGGGACTTTTCCGGGAAGCGGTTCCGGGAAACGAAAGCCAACCCGATCAAAAGGATCCCGAAGACAAAGCAGAAGAGCCAATGCCTCTCCATCCAGGTTCCGGTCCCAAAGCGGTAGGAAAAAAGGAGGAAGAAGGAGGAGTTGTTCAAGCTGGTAAAGAGGAGGTGCCGATCGGCGTCGGCCAGTTGCCCTTTGGTCAGGGAGGCTCCGGCGAATAGAAGCCAGTAGGCCGGAAGGAACCAATGGGACAGAGAACTTTCCCCTTGATGAACTGTGAACTGCCACCAAAAAAAGGAAAAGTAACTTCCCAACAGAACAAGGAAACCAACCTCGACCCAGCGATGCCGCACCATCATGGCGATCCCGAAGGCCGAGAGCATGAGGGCGGAGAGACAGGCCATCCAGCCCATCGGATTGACCGAAATGCTGTAAAAGGCCAGAGCGAGGCTGGTGCTGAGCATGACCCGAGACTCCCGCCAGAGAGACATGCCGCAAAAGAGACCAGCACTGGCAAAGAGGAGCAGAGAGGCCACCACGGGATTCTCGATGACTCTGAGGGCCTCGACATTGTGGGCCGCAAAGCTGCAATAATAGACCGCGGCCAGCCCTCCCGCTGCGACAATGCGACCATAGGTTTCGAGGGAGGATTTCCATCGTTCGCAAAGCAATCCGCCTCCGGTGATGAGAAAGGACAGAAGATACATGATGGTCAGGCGAATGCCGGGACCGAGCTCGTGCACAAAATGGTCGTAGGTGTAGCGGCTCAGGAAGACGAGACCCGTGGTCAGGAGAACGATGCCCAACCGAACCGACCAGACCCGCCCGAGCTGGAGTTCGAGATCACGCGAACGCCCTTGCCCCGCGACAGGCTTCTCGGGCGAAGTGAGGGGGAGGTGCTTTGGCGAAGAAGAAAGGAGAGGTGGCGGGGCGACCTTGGGGGGCTTCGGGGAAGCCGGGTCAGCAGTTTCGATGGTTGGAGCTAATCCCTCCGAGGGTGAGTCGGGCTTTTGAGGCTCCTCCGAGGGCATGCTCCAATGGATTTCGCTCTTGAGCGTGGACAAGGTCTCGCTCAGTCGATTTGTGGTGAGGCGCAGGGAGGCCAACTCGTCTTCGGCACACTTGAGCCGCTTGGATAGGGAGTCCATGGCGAAAGGCTGTCGCAAAATCGCAATCCTGTCGCATTGATATCCCGTCTGAAAACATTGATTGAAATGATGAGAGAAAAGAGTGAGTCTGGCTGGTGATGAATATTCACCACCTCGAGCTCTTTTATTTTGTCGCCAAATTTGAAGGGATCACGGCGGCTGTGAGAAAGATGCCGTATGGGATTCAGCAGCCAGCAGTCAGTGGGCAGATTCTGCAATTGGAGGAAAAGTTGGGGGTGAAGTTGTTCAACCGCCGCCCCTTTGCCCTGACTCCGGCAGGCGAGGAGTTGTATGACTTCATTTATCCCTTTTTTTCGAGATTGGACGACCTCGAGGAAAAATTGCGGGGTGAGGAGAGACGGCATCTCAGGCTGGCGGCCACTGCCTCTACTCTCCGGAATCATCTGCCCGACTGTCTCGAAAAGCTGAAACTTGAGGAGCCGGCCCTCAAGTTGTCCCTGCGCGAGGTGGCACCATCCGATGTGCATGCCCTGCTCACTTCCCAGCAGGTTGATGTGGCCATCGGGGTCATGGGCGGGAAGATGTCGGAAGGCTTGCGGGCTGAGCCCTTGATGAGTATTCCCACGGTTTTGTGGGTGCCCGCGAGGTCGCGAGCAAAGTCGTGGGAGGAATACCTTGAAAGGAATCCTTATTCGAAAGGGGGGCGCCTCGGGAGAGAACCGCTCATCGGCTTGCCGGCCAACGAGGTGCTCCAGCAGCTTTTTCAAAAGGAATTCGACCGTCGGGAAATCAACTGGCCGGTTTCGGTCGAGGTCAATTCGACTGACGTGATTCGCGACTTCGTGGCCCGTGGCTTCGGGGTGGGGGTGGGAATCTTCATCCCCGGCGTTGACGGGATGAGAGGGGTGAAGGCCCTGCCGCTTGACGGGTTTCCCCCCTTGGTCATCGGAGCGATGTATCAGGGACGCCCGAAAGGAGTGGTTTTGGATTTCCTCAGGTTGGCCAAAGAGCATGCCCGGTCACTGACACAGACCACGTGATCCCGCCCGATCGGCTCGGTGGGGGATGCTCAAGTTGTCGGGCGGGCGACCGCTTTGGGAGCGGGTCTCGCTTGATGTTTTCGCCCGTTCGGTGCATGGGAGGCTGATGCGTGAAGGATTGATCTTGAAATTGAGTTGTCCCGACAAACCGGGGTTGGTGGCCCGGATTGCCAGCCATGCCTCTGAGTTCCAGGCCAACCTTGTGGAGTTCAACCAGTTCATCGAGCAGGAACGCGGGGTTTTCTATGCCCGCTTGGAAATCGACACCGCCAGCCTCGAGGTGCCAGTGGAGGACTTCATTGCCAGCTTCGAGGTTTTGGGGCGGGCCATTCAGGCCAACTGGCACTTTCGTCGGTTGCCCTACACCATGCGGACGGCGGTCCTGGTGACGAAAACCGATCATTGTCTCAATGAAATTCTCTGGCGGACGCAATTGGGTGAACTGCCCATCGAGATCACCTCGGTGATTGGGAACCGGACCGATTGCCGGGAAATCGCCGAGACCGCCGGATTGCCCTTTCATCACGTCGAAATGACCGGCGACAAAGAAGAGGGCTTCCGTCGCATCGAAGCCTTGCTCGACAAGCAGGAGGTCGAGTTGGCAGTCCTTGCGCGCTTCATGCAGATCATTCCGCCCTGGATGTGTGAAAAGTACGAGGGACGTATGATTAATATCCATCACAGCTTTCTCCCGGCCTTCATCGGGGCCAATCCTTACCGCCAAGCCTACGAGCGGGGCGTCAAGTTCATCGGAGCCACGTGTCACTACGTCACCGGAGACCTCGATGCCGGACCGATCATCGAGCAGGAGGTCGAGCGGGTCCAACACCACCACAGCGTACAGGACCTCGTGCGCCTGGGGCGCGATTGCGAGCGCTCGGCCCTCGCCCGGGGAATCCGTCACCACGTCCATGACCGCACCATCATTGACGGTCGACGGGCCTTGGTTTTTCCGGACTGATTTGCGGGCTAGGAAAGAAACTTGGGCAATTCGGTGTCGAGGGCGTCGAGGAGTTCCTGCATCGTTTCTGCGGTTTCGTTGCCCATGTTGGAGATTCTAAAGGTCTGGCCCTTGATCTTGCCGTAGCCGCCATTGATGGCGAAGCCGTGATTCGCGATCACCGACTTGATCCAGCCGGATTGGTCAAGGTTTCCCGGGGTGACGAAACAGGACAGCGAGAGCGAGCGGAAGCCCTCGGGCGGAAGGAGATCGAAGCCGTGTCGGGCACCCCATTCGTGGACCATGCGGTTGTTTTCGCGGTGTCGCTCGTAGCGTTCCTCCAAGCCTTCGGCCATGATGACTTCAACTCGCTCGCGCAAGCCATAGAGATGGGGAATGGCGGGGGTCGATGGGGTGTTGTGCTTGGCGTCGTTTTTGGCGAACTCGCAGAAGTCGAAATAATACCCGCGATCGGGCACCGAGGCTGCCCGTTCCAAGGCGGCCTCCGAGGTGGCGAAGACGGCGAGCCCGGGAGGAAGGGCAAGGGCCTTCTGGACACCGGCGAGGAGGACATCGAGGCCGAGTTCATCGAAGCCGATGGGCATCGCCGAGAGCGAGGAGACCGTATCCACTACCATGAGGACATCATCGAAGGACTTCACCACCTCGACGATTTCCTTGAGTGGGTTGAGGACTCCGGTAGAGGTTTCGTTGTGCACCAGGGTGACCGTGTCGAAGCCACCTCCAGAGAGCTTTTCCCGGACCATCTCGGGATCGATGGGTTGGCCCCATTCCACCTGGATTTTCTCGGCCTCCTTGCCGCAACTGAGGGAGACATCAAACCACTTGTCGGAAAAGGCTCCGCAGCAGAGGTTCAGGACCTTTTTTTTCACCAAGTTGCGGACGCAGCCTTCCATCACTCCCCAGGCCGAGGAGGTTGAAAAGAAGACTGGACGGGTGGTGCCCACGATCTTGCGGATGCCCGGCTGGATGGAAGCGTAGAGTTCCTCGAAGTCCGCTCCGCGGTGTCCGATGGTCGGACCGGCCATGGCGGCATAGGTTTCCGGGGCAACGTCGACAGGACCTGGGATAAAGAGCTTGGGTTTGGACATGGGCCGGGAAAGTGGCCTCCTCAAGCCCTTCTGTCGAGTGGTTTCGAGTCCCCGGAATCAGGGGAAAAGCGTGACAAAGAGCCATTCCCCAGTCATTCTCCGGGCACGGATGATGAAGCGACGCAACATTCTAAAATTGGGATCGGGGGTGGTGATCACTCTGCCCTCCTGTAGTGGAGGGCAGAAGACGGAAAAGGCGGTTGGCAGAAAGTTGGAGTCAAACCCCGCGCCTGCCGTGATTGGGAAGACCGGAGCCAACACCCAGTATCGTCAACCCGCCTACGTCAACCGGGGGTTGCGCAACCCCACCATGAATCTGCCCTCGGAATTTGGTGGGGCCACCGTGACCCACTCCCGTGGGCTCTCGGGGCAGCCCCACGTGGCCATGACCTTCGATGATGGGCCACACCCCCAAAATACCCCGCGGTTACTCGACATCTTGCGGGCTCGGAATATCAAAGCCACTTTCTACGTCATCGGCCAGAACGTCGATCGTCATCCGGGCATCGTCCGCCGTATTGTGGCGGAGGGCCACGAAATCGGCAACCATACCTACACCCACCGCAAACTCACCGCGCTCGGCAATTCCGAGGTCGAGAGAGAGATGATGAAGACCGAGGAGGCCATCATTCGGGCTGCCGGGGTCAAGCCCCGGACGATGCGGCCACCCTACGGCGCGCTCTTGCAGCAGCAGCGACGCATGATCTTCTCCAGCTTCAGCTATCCAACCATTATGTGGTCGGTTGACCCGAACGACTGGCGTCGTCCGGGTCCCTCGGTGGTGGCCTCGCGTATTCTCAGCGGGGCTCACAACGGAGCCATCATCTTGGCCCACGACCTGCATTCGCCCACCGTGGACGCCATGCCGCGAACTTTCGACGGGCTCTTGTCGCGCGGTTATCAGTTCATCACGGTTTCTCAGCTGCTTGCCCAAAAAAGTCAGCAGGCCTAACGGGCGGTGGGGCGTTGCCTTGACCGCTGAGATTTATGTTCGGGGAACGCTACTTCGCAACGCGTGGACGCCTGAGCAAGGTCGTCGACGCCACCTTGGCCTTGGGTCGTGATTGCGGTGCCGGGTTGCTGGCCGATCAGCTTGGCGGGGTGGCCGGTGGGGGTGAAGATGCTCTGCAGGGATTGCGACGCCCTTTTCTCTTTTTGGTCTGCGGGGAGGTCAATGCAGGCAAGTCGAGCTTTCTCAACGGCTTGTTTGGTGTCGAGCTGTGCCAAACCGGCGAACTGCCGTTGACCTCCAGAGTGACCCACTACCATTGGAACGGGGAATCCTCGGAGGGAGAGGGAGAAGGTGGGGTTCTCTTTTGCGGGAGGGCGCAGGCCTTTTTGCGTGATTTCGAGGTAGTGGATACCCCGGGAACGAATGCCCGTTCGGGAGACCACCTCCCCCTGGTCGATGATTACCTTCGGCGTGCCGACATCATCTTCTTTGTCTTCCCGGTTGATAATCCCTGGGGTGCCGGAACTTGGCAATTAGTGGCGAGGATGCCGGAGGAGCAACTGGACAATGCAGCCTTCGTTCTGCAGCAGAGTGATTTGCGAGATGAGGGGGACTTGGAGGTCATCTCCGGTCACATGCGCACCTTGGCCGAGCAAAAGACGGGGCGGACTCCTCAGATTCACGTGGTTTCGGCCAAGCAGGCCTTGCAAGCCCGGCAGAGCGACCCGATGCTCTCCCACCTGTGGCGCAAGAGTGGTTATGCCGGGCTGGAGCGCTTTGTTTCTGATCGAGTCAACTGCAATGCTGATCGGTTCACGGTCTTGCGGGAGGTCCGGAAGGCCACGCAGGAGACCCTGCGGATGATCGAAGAACACATCGAGGAGCGGACCGACCGTCTCGATGGGGACGAACGTTTTCTCGCGGAGCTGGAAAACGAGGTGGATAACCGTCGCGAAAAACAGGCCACGGTACTTTCAGCCCGTCTGATTGATCTGGGCGGGGTGTTCCTACGGCAGGGCCAGTTGGCCGCCCGGGATTTGGGGCATCGGATGGCTTTCCTCCAAAGTCTGGTTTCCTTGTTCCGGCGGGAGAAACTA
>JALQTQ010000130.1 GCA_023263995.1 Akkermansiaceae bacterium
GACCAACTCCCGCGTCACGCCTTGCCCGAAGCGAAAATTCTCGGCAGCCCTCAATCGGCCTTTTTCAGACAGCCTCTTAGGAAATTTTTCTCCTCCGAGAGTTGACCCGCGGCGACGGCCTCGGTTGGTTGGCGAGGACAAGGAGCTCTCTTCAAAGAAGCTCCTTTGGAAAAGAAAAGGGCGAGCAGCACTGCTGAAGAATGGATCGGAAATTTCCCGGGCGTTCTCTCTTTTTCGTGGTCCCTTCGGGGGCATTATGCCATGGGGAGGGATGAAGATTCTTCAAATTCTTGTCCTGCTGGTTGTGGTTGTCGGATCCCCTTCTCTGGCTCGAAGTGGGAAACCGAACATCATCTATATCCTGGCAGATGATTTGGGATATGGTGACCTGGGATGTTACGGGCAGAAGGTGATCGAGACTCCCAATCTCGACCGGATGGCGGCGGAGGGGATTCGTTTTACCCAGCATTATTCCGGGAGCACCGTTTGTGCGCCCTCCCGCAGTGCCCTGCTGCAAGGCCGCCACACCGGCCACGTCTACGTTCGCGGGAACGGGTCCTTGCAGATGCGTCGTGACCCGCTCGATCCCATCTTCCCGGCCGCCCTGCGGGAGGCAGGCTATCGCACGGCGATGATTGGTAAATCCGGCCTTGGTTGCAATACTGACGATGCCGCCCTCGTGCTGGACAAAGGTTTTGATTACTTTTTTGGCTACACTTCCCACACGGCCGCTCACTTCTACTACCCACCTTATCTCTGGCGAAACACCACCAAGGTGAAGTATCCTGGCAACTCTCTGCACGCGGGCGATCATTACTCATCGGAAGTGGTGACTGGAGAGGCCCTGAACTACATCGAGCAGCAAAAAGATGCCCCCTTTTTCCTTCATTTGGCCTTGCAGATTCCCCACGCCAGCCTGCGAGCCAAGGAGGAATGGAAGGCGAAATACCGTCCTATCCTGAAGGAAAAAATGCTGCCCGAGAGGAAAGGGCATCCTCATTATTCCTACGAACGGGAGCCCCGGACCACCTTCGCGGCGATGGTGTCCTACATGGATCACAATGTCGGGTTGATCCTGAACAAGCTCAAGGATCTTGGGATTGCCGAGAACACCTTGGTGATGTTTGCAAGCGACAATGGGGCGATGCGTGAGGGTGGTCATCGGATGGAGGATTTTGATTCAAGCGGACCTTTGCGGGGTGGGAAGCGGGACCTTTACGAGGGAGGAGTCCGGGTTCCCATGATGGCCTGGTGGCCCGGGACGATCAGAGGCGGACAGACCACCGACCACCTTTCCGCTTTTTGGGACATTTCGCCCACCGTGCGCGAGCTCGCTGGAGCAGAAGAACAGCAAGATACCGACGGAATTTCCTTGGTTCCAACGCTCCTGGACAAGGGAACCCAGCGGCAACACGATTACCTCTACTGGGAGTTCTTCGAGGGCGGCGGCAAGCGCTCCATTCGCAAAGGTCCCTGGAAGTTGATCCTCTTCAATACCAACAAGGACGATAATCCCAAGGCCGAGCTCTATCACCTCGGAAATGACCTGGCGGAAAAGAATGACCTGTCGAAGGAAAACTCCGGGAAGGTCGCCGAACTGACCACCTTGATGGATGAAGTAAGAACTCCGTCCGAGAACTCGAATTTCAAGCTCAAGTCCGAACGGTAAGCCTGCGGCGGCCCCTACTTTTTCTTCCGGAACTCGGGAGCGGGTTTTTTTGGAAGCCACTTCGCAAGTGATTGCCACGTTTTCTCATCCGTCGGCCCGCTGGCTAGATTGGTGAATTCGTCCGGGTCTTTCCGATGGTCGTAGAGCTCCCGGGCACCATCGGCGTAACGGATGAGTCGCCAGTCGCGAGTGCGGATGGCATGGTTGCCCTCGAAGCTGCTGATGACAACCGGGCGGGAGCGAGGTTCGCGCGGATTGCGAAGTTGGGGAGTCAGGCTGAGGCCATCCAGTCTCTTGGGTGCCGGAAGGTCGCACAATTCGGTCAGGGTCGGATAAAGATCGAGAAGACTGACCGCTTCCCGGCAGGGGCCTGGCTCGATCCCGGGGCCGGCAAAGAGAAATGGCACTCGCGTCGACTCCTCCCACAAGGTGCGCTTGGCCCACTGGTGCTTTTCGCCCAGGTGAAAACCGTGATCGCTCCAGAGCACCACGATGGTGTCCTTGGCGTGGGGACCATTGTCGAGGCCCTCGAGGATGGTGCCGACACAGTGGTCGGCAAAGCTGACCGAAGCGAGGTAGGCCTGGACCAGGTCACGCCACTTTTTCCGTCGGACGACTTCCTCGTGCACCGGTTCCACGTTGATCTTTCCTCGCAGGTTGGGAGGGAGATCGGACAGGTCGGACTTTGGAGCCATGGGCAGGGTCAGCGTTTCTCGGTCGTAAAGGTCGAACCATCGGGGCGGGACGAGAAGGGGGACGTGCGGGCGAAAGATCCCCACCGAAATGAAAAAGGGTCGATCCTGCTTTTGCTTGAGGAGGGTGGCGGTCTTTTGGGCCAACTGATAATCCGGCATTTGCTCGTCTTTTTCGGGGTAGGCTCCCCAGTCCCATGGGCCTCCGGGCCAGTTGATGCCGGTCTTGCGACGCGGACCACCGGACGGGCCGAGATCGACATCGATGGCCTCCTTGAGCGGCCCCTGGAAGCCGTGGTGTAGGACCTTTCCTCCGGCAAATGTGCGATAACCGTGCGACTTGAACCAAGCTTGCAGGCACGGGGCTTCGCGCAGTGCGGGGAGGCTTTGATAGGATGGCCCGAATTCGTATGAGCCGTGGGTGGTGGCGTGTAGGCCCGACATGATGCTGACCCGCGAGGCCGAGCAAACCGGAACAACGCAGTGGGCATTGGTGAAATTGCGGCCCCGCTCGGCGAGGCGGTCGATGTTGGGGGTCTTGACCTCGGGATGGCCGCCGAGGCACCCGGTCCAGTCGTTGAGGTCATCGAGGCAGATCATCAGGATGTTGGGCTTTTTCAGGGCTTCCTCCCCGGTTGCCATCAGGGAGGGGCCGCTCGCCAGAATGAGGGCAGAGAAGCGGAGAAGGTAGGCTCGGCATCGCATTCGGTCAGGGTCTGCCTCCGTTTCTCCGACATCAATCCCAAAGTCCCACGAGGAAAGCTATTGGAAGCGGGAAAGTGATTTCTCCTCCGGTGAGATCGGTGCTAGTCTTCGCCACGATGCGACGCAAAAACCTGCTTCTTCTTGCCCTGGTGCCGCTGCTGCTCCTGCCACTCTGGCTTTCCCCGGCTCAGGAGCGGTCCGATAAACCCCGGCTCGTGGCCTACACCAATGCCACCATCTTTCCGGTCTCGGGTCCCCGGATCGACCAGGGAACGCTGTTGGTGCAGGACGATACCATTTTGGCGGTCGGACCGTCTGGTGAAGTGAAGGTGCCTGCCGGAGCCGAAACCATCGATCTCGCGGGCAAGACCATCATTCCGGGGCTCGTTTGCACCCATTCCCACATCGGTGGTGGCTCGGGAGGCGATTCCTCCTCACCGATTCAACCCGAGGTTCGCCTCTACGATTCGGTCAACGTCCGCGATGCCTCGATCGCCCGGGCCCGGGCCGGGGGCATCACCACGGTGAACATCATGTCGGGATCCGGCCATTTGCTCTCCGGGCAAACCATTTATCTGAAGCTGCGCAAGGGGCGCACCATCGATGATCTCACGATTGAAATGCCCGACGGCTCAACGGCTTACGGGGTGAAGATGGCCAACGGGACCAACTCCATCCGGGAAAGCGGCCCCTTTCCCGGCACCCGGGGGAAGTCGGCGGCCTTGGTGCGGCAACGCTTTCTCGATGCCCGGGCCTATCGGGAGAAGCTGGCCAAGGCGGAGCCGGACAAGCCGGTCGAGCGCGACCTGGCCCTGGAAACCCTGGTCGACATCCTGGAGGGGAAACGCACCGTGCATCATCACACCCACCGGCACGATGACATCCTGACGGTGTTGCGTTTGAAGGAGGAGTTCGGCTTCAAGGTCGTTCTGCACCATGTTTCGGAAGCTTGGAAGGTGGCCGATGAGATCGCCGCTGCCGAGGTGCCTTGCTCCTTGATCTTCCTCGACTCTCCGGGCGGCAAGCTTGAGGCCCGGGACTTCGATTGGAAGAATGGCGCGGAGCTTGAGAAGCGCGGGGTCCTGACGGCCCTGCATACCGATGATCCGGTCAATGACTCCCGCTGGTTCCTGCGCAATGCCGCAGTGGGAGTGCGGGCCGGGATGTCCCGTGAAAAGGCCCTTGAGGCGCTGACGCTTGCTGGAGCCAAGATGCTCGACCTCGACCAATCGACCGGCTCACTTGAGAAGGGCAAGAAGGCGGACTTTGTCGTGCTGTCCGGCGACCCCTTTTCCATCTACACCCGGGTCCTCGAAACCCATGTGGAAGGGCGAAAGGTCTTTGACCTTGCTGATCCCGATGACCGCCTGTTTGCCGAGGGCGGATTTGGGGCCGGCCATCAACGTCAGGCCAGCGGTTGCTGCTTTTACCGATAATCCATTTTCTCCGATTCCCATGTTTCGCCTTTTTCATTTCTTCCTTCTTTGCTCCGCCACCCTTCAGGCCCAAATCGCGGTCAAGGCTGACCGTCTCTTCACCATGACCGGCGACTTCAAGCCGATGGAGAATGCCATCGTTCTCTGCGGAGCCGATGGCCGGATCGAGGCGGTGGGTCTGGCTACCGAAGTGACGGTTCCCGAGGGCTACCGGATCCTCGAAGCGGCGGTGGTGACGCCCGGTTTCATTGACGCTCGCGGCACGGTGGGACTTTCCGGGATTCTCAATTCGCCCAAGCACGACCAGGAGCAGCTCGATAAGTCGGATCCGATGCAGCCCGAGCTTCGGGCCATTGATGCCTACAACGGACGCGATCCCCTCGTGAAATGGCTGTGCGACCTCGGCGTGACCACCGTGCAGACCGGTCATGCTCCCGGTAGCCTGATTTCCGGTCAGCTCATGGTGGTGAAAACGGATGTTCCGTCAATCACCTCGCTCGAGGACACCCTGAATCCGGTCTCGGGGGTGGCGGCCACGCTGGGATCAGGTGCGCTGGGCAACTCCCCGGCTACCCGGGGCAAGGCCATGGCCATGCTGCGGGGAGAGCTCTTGAAAGCAAGGGAACACGCCGCCAAGGTGGCGAAGGCGGCGGAGGATGAGGAAAAAGAGGCACCCGTGACCAGCCTGCGAATGCAGACTCTGCTCGATGTTCTCTCCGGAAAAACCCCGCTCCTCATCAATGCCCAACGTCATCAGGACATCGCGGCGGCGCTTCGCTTGCGCGAGGAATTCGGCTTCAAGCTCGTCCTTGATGGGGCAGCGGAGTCCTACCTCCTGCTGGACGAAATCAAAAGAGCCGGGGTCCCGGTGATCGTGCACCCCACCATGGCCCGTCCTTTTGGCGATCTCGAAAACATGACCTTCACCCTGGCTGCCAAGCTGCATGAGGCGGGCATTCCCTTTGCCTTTCAGTCGGGCTTTGAAAGCTACGTGCCCAAGACCCGGGTGGTCCACTTCGAGGCGGCCTTCGCTGTCGCCTACGGGCTCCCGCAGGAAGAGGCCCTCGCCGCCTGCACCATCAATGCGGCCAAAATCCTGGGACTTGAGAAACGGATCGGCTCCCTTGAACAAGGCAAGGACGCCGACCTCGCCCTCTTCGACGGCGACCCCCTCGAAACCACCACCCACACGATCGGAGTGGTGATTGATGGCAAGGTGGTGTCGGAGAAGGCGAAGTAGGCACGGATCTATGGTCTCGTGCGGTCCGCGAATCCCCGCCGATCAGCACGAATTCCGATCAGCGGTGAATAGCCAGCCAGCCTTGAGAAGCCCACACCCTGCGCAACCGAGGGGGAATTTGCGTCAGTCCGCGGACTCGACCTTTGGGCCAAGCGATTGCGCTCAAGGTCGCCACGGTTGTTCCTTCTGACCCTTCTTGGGTTGCAGGAACTTGGCGTCGGTTTCCTGATACCAGGCATGCAGCTTGGCGCGCAGGGCTTTGACCTTTTCGGGGTGTTTCTCGGCGAGGTCATTCTGCTCACCGATGTCTTCGTTCAGGTTGTAGAGGTGGACGCGGCCGTCTTCGTAGCGTTCGAAGAGCTTCCAGTCGCCCATGCGGATGGCTCCGCCGGGAATGCCACCTTGGTTGCTGTAGTGGGGATAGTGCCAGTAGAGAGCGTCGCGGTCGAGAGATCCTCCCTCGAGTGCCGGCCGCAGGTCCACGCCATCGACGGTGTGCTTGATCTCGCCGCCGGTCGCTTTCACGAAAGTGGTGAAGAAATCGGTGCTCATCACCGGGGTCGGGTTGACCGAGCCGGGTTCGGTGAGTCCCGGCCAGCGCACGATGAAGGGTTCGCGGATGCCGCCTTCATAGACCCAGCCCTTGCCGCCGCGCAGCGGCAGGTTGGAGGTCGGGGAGCCTTCCGAGGTCGAAAGCCCACCGTTGTCCGAGGTGAAGCAAATGACCACTTCGTCCTGCAAGCCGAGGTCCTCGATTTTTTTCATCACCTTCCCGACGGCCTGGTCCATCGCTTCGACCATCGCGCCGTAGACGGCGTGCTTTTGCAGGATGCGCACGCGCCGCTTCTGGCCGTTGGGGAAGATCTGCTCTTCGTCGGCGAATTCCTGACCGTTGATCTTCTCGGCCTTCTTTCTGTACTTCTCGACAAGGTCGGGTCGCCCGATGAGTGGGGTGTGGACGGAGTAGAACGAGAGCATGGCAAAGAAGGGTTCTTTCTGGTGGGCCTCCATGAATTTGCAGGTTTCGGTCGCGAGACGGTCGGGAAGGTGCTCACCGTCCGGGCCGTCGCTCAGGCGAGGGTTGCCGTAGGGGGAGAAATATTTTTTGCCTCCGTACGGACCGCCGGCGTTGAAGCCCCCGGCGTTGACGTCGTATCCGTGTTTGGTGGGCCAGTATTCCTCAGTCGGCCCGAGGTGCCACTTGCCGGCGAAGAAGGTGGCGTATCCCTTGCTCTTGAGGGCTTCCGCGATGGTGATCTCGTCGTGGTCGAGCTTGTCGTGCAAGGGGGCCGGGGCGAAGCATCCGCCGCGCCGCCCGCTGAAGTAATTGGTGGCGTCCTTGCGGGTCGGGTAGCGTCCGGTCTGAATGCCGAAGCGGGTCGGCGAGCACACCGGATTGGCGGCGTATCCGTCGGTGAAGCGCATCCCTGACTTGGCGAGACGGTCGATGTTTGGGGTTTCGTAGAAGCAATCGGGGTTGTTGGCACCGACATCCATGTAGCCGAGGTCATCGACGACGATGAGGACGTAGGATTTTCCCGAAAGCAGGGCGGCTGAGGCGAAAAGAGCGGCCAGGGTGGGTTTCATGGCGGGTGGTTACCTTGGTTTCAGCCTCGCTCTTTCAGTGGGCAGGTGGCGCTCAATGACTGACCTTGAAGTGGCCATGGGAACGCCACTTTCCGGAATTTTTTCCCCCCCAATATCTGAGTAGACACGCAGATTGGTTGAAAGGAAGAAGGGTGGAGTTTCCGCCACCGATGCTTGAAGGCTTCTCTCCCGGTGTCATGCTTCGTGGCAGCATGACCGAGCAAGATTCCACCCGTCGCCGTTTTCTCACCCAAGCCGGATCTTCCGCCTTCGGCTTCACCTTCATTCCGGCCTACCTCACCAGCGCCCGGGCACAGAACAACCCGCGCAAGCCTCCCAGTCAGCGGCTGAATGTCGGGTGCGTGGGGGCGGGAGGGCGCGGGCAGAAGGTCTGCCAGGATCTTTCCCGGAAGGGGAACGCCACCATCACCGCCTTTGCCGATGTCGATTTCGCGAGCGCGGGCCGCATTGCGGAGAACCTCAAGGCCTTTCCCAAGGCGAAGCGCTTCACCGACTTCCGCGAGATGTTTGCGAAGGTGGGGGGTGATTTCGATGCGGTGGCGGTGTGCTCGCCGGATCACACCCACTTCACCGCTGCCATCGAGGCAATGTCGATGGGGAAGCATGTTTATGTCGAGAAGCCGCTGACCCACACTTTCGAGGAAGCCGAGATTCTCATGCGGGCGGAGAAAAAGTTCAAGGTGGTGACTCAGATGGGAAACCAGGGGCACACTTCCGGGGGATCCGAGCAATTCAAGCGCATGGTGGCCGGCGGAGTCGTCGATGACGTGGTGCGGATCGATGCCTTCAAAGGGCCGGGGCTGTGGTTCATGGAAAAGGACAAGCGCATCAAGGCCTATCCCAAGGGCGAGAAGATGCCCGAGTCGCTCAAATCATGGGACCTGTGGTGTGGTCCCCGGGCGGTCAAGGAATACCACAGCCTGCTTCACCCGTTCAACTGGCGGGCCTTCCATCTCTACGGTAGCGGGATGCTGGGGGATTGGGGATGTCACATCATCGATTACGCCCACCACTACCTCAAGCTGGGGCTTCCCACGCAGATCCGGGCGAAGAAGTTGGTCGATCACAACGAAATCATCTTTCCTTTGAGTTCGGAGCTGGAGTTCGATTTCCCGGAGCGCGGGCCGCAGCTCCCGGCGGTCACGATGGCCTGGAAGGCTGGTGCCAACGCCCGGGTCGAGGTTGGGGAGCGGTATCTCGCCGACCCCGGAAAACCAAAGACGGTCGGTGGGGCCGGAACCTTGCTGCACCGGAAGCAGGAAGACTACCTCGTGCAGCGTGCCAGTCACTGGAGCACCTCAAGATTGATCTCGGCCAAGCCGCGTGAAGATTTACAGGCTGCGATGGATCCGGCCGGACCGAAAAACGATCATGCCGAGAGTTTCGTTCAGGCTTGTCTGGGCAACGGCACGACCGAATCACCTTTCAGCGTGGGAGGGACTCTAACTCAGGTTCTCACCTTGGGGGTGATCGCGGAATTCCTGGACAGCGACCTCGATTTCGATCCCGCAAGCCAGCGTTTCAAGGCGAACGAAGCGGCCAATGCCTTGTTGGCCGGCGATCCCCCACGTCAGGAATGGGCCGACCATTACAAGCTGGCTTAGAGACCGTCTGAAAAATCCCAATTGAGCGTTCTGGTTGGGATTGGGTTGATTAACCAGCGGCTTCGCCGGGCGGACTTGAATGAACCCTGGCGGGCTGCGAGCCTTTTCGCTTCCGGCTTCGTTGTTCC
>JALQTQ010000131.1 GCA_023263995.1 Akkermansiaceae bacterium
CATCCTCACCCTCTTCCTGGCCCTCGATTACCGCAAGGTGCTCGCGCGCTTCACTGCCAACCCGGACTCGGAGGACGGCACCGGTGAGTATTACTGCCTCCTCCTTTTCGCCTGCGCCGGCATGATGTGGATGGCCTCGGCCAAGGATCTCGTCTCGCTCTTCGTCTCGCTCGAGCTCACCACCATCACCTTCTACATCCTCGTGGCTTACACTCGACGCAGTGTCGGCTCGCTGGAGGCCGGGGTGAAATACCTCATCCTCGGGGCCCTCTCGACCGGCTTCCTCGTCTATGGCATCGCCTGGATCTACGGGGCCACCGGCAGCACCGAACTCGCCGTGATCGGCGGCAAGATCAACGAAGGCAACTCCGGTTACCTCCTCTTCGGACTGGCCCTCCTCCTCGTTTCCTTGGCCTTCAAGGTGGGCGCGGTCCCGATGCATCTCTGGATCCCCGATGTCTACCAGGGCTCTCCCACCCCGACGACCGCCTTCCTTTCCATCGCCTCCAAGGCCTCGGGCTTCGCCGTGGCCATCCGCGTGACCGAGCCCTTCCTGGCCAGCGGCGGAGACATTGCCACCAAGACCACCTTCATCCTGGCTGTCCTCTGCGGGGCCACCATCCTCCTCGGGAACCTCGCCGCCATTCCCCAGAAGAACTTCAAGCGCCTCCTTGCCTACTCCTCGATCGCGAACGCGGGCTTCATCCTCATGCCGTTGGCGGCTTGGCAGACCTCAAGCGACGACCTGACTTCGAAGCAGGTCATCATGGTCTATCTGGCCATTTATCTCATCACCACTTTCGCGGCCTTCTTCATCCTCTCGGTGATCCATCGCAACACCGGCTCCGACGAGATCGCGGCCTTCGAAGGACTGGCACAACGGCAGCCTAGCCTCGCCCTGATGATTGCCATCATCATCGGCGCCCTGGCCGGCCTCCCGTTGACCGCCGGATTCTGGGGCAAGTTCCTCGCCTTCAAGACCGCCATCGCGGGCGGGCTCTGGGTCCCGGTCATCCTCGGCTTCGTCGGGGTCGCGGCCGGCTTCTACTACTACTTCCAGATCATCCGCGCGATGTATTGGCGGAATTCCCTTGAGGAATCGACCCTCAAGGTCAGCCCCATCTCCCTCTACGCCATCAGCACCCTCACCGTGGTCACGGTCGTGCTCGGCTTCTGGCCCCAGCCGGTGCTTTGGTTGTTTGGCGGATAAGGACGAACCTTTTTCCAGGGTTCGGGATCAAATGGGCGAGCCAGATCCCACGGTAGCCATCAACGGGCAACCCCGGGCTGTTTGACAAAACCCCGTTGGGGTTTGCGGACCGATACTTCACCTGGCCGATATCGACGGAATCCCCACCACCCGTCTTCCTGTGCCAACTTACTTCCGCTTCGCCTGATACCGTCCCTCGATGTGGAGAACCTCTCCTTTGAGGACGTGGGTGTAGCCACCCTCAAGAGTGATTGAGTTGGCGGCCTTGGCGCGGGCCCTTTTGGTCCAGATGACCTCGTCTCCGTTGCGGAGGATGCAGCGTCCGTCGGGCAGGAACTCCCGGGTGTGGGCACCGGCGTAGGACCAGACCCCGAGGAGCGGATGGTCCTTCAGATCAAGCGCAGGCGGGGGCGTGCCAACCTCGACTTCGAGCTGGGTCTCAAAGGGAGGGAGCACCCGCAGCCGGAGATTCTTGAACTCGATCGGGGCCCCTTCGGACTCCAGGCAGAGGTAACCGGCCGACGGGCTGATCTCGTTGCCCCCGGAAACCTCCTCGCCGTTGACCCAGAGGCGGACCTCTCCGTCGATGGCGCGAATGTAGTAGTGATTCCATTCGTTGATGCCCTTGGTCGTTTCCTTTGAGGGAAAGCTGCGCTGCCCGTTCGGAGCCACCGGCGGGAAAGGCTTCATCTTGACCCCCACCGGGAAGACGTCGCCGTGGCTGGTGAACCAATCGCCCTTCTTCTTGTATTGGGCCTCGTAGATTTCGCGGTATCCCAAATCGAGGACCTGCACTTCGATGCCCTGGGGCAGGGCTCCCTGTCCGGCCATGAGGCGGTTGATCGATTGCGGGGTGGCCCAGACAAAGACGCCCGAGTTGCCGCCCTTTTGCTTGTGCATCCACTCGCAGGAAAACTCGAAGTTGGTCAGCGGTTGGCGGTAACGGATCACCCCGGTCGGCGATCCGGTGCACCAGGTGTGGCTCCCTTTCCAGGTCCAGGTTTCGGGATGGCAGTTGACGTTGACGAAATCCTCGCCGGTCAGCTCGACCCAGCCCGGCCCCTCCCCGCGGCTGAAGGCCGGGGTCAACTCGACGGTGAGCCCGCTATCGACTTCCCCGGCGATGTCACTCTGAAGGTAGGCCGCGATGTCCCGGACATCCTGGTTGCTCAGGCCCATGGCCGAAGCCGGGGGCATCCAGGAATGGCTCTTGAGGTACTCGATTTGGGCGTGTGGACGGCGGTGCGGCACCTTCAAGGTCACCCCGCCCATCGTCTTCACGCGGATGGCCCCGGCGTGCCAGCTGTATCCCCGGGAAACTCCCTCCAAACGATGACCGTTCTGGGTCACCACAAGCGGTTTGTCGTATCCATGGGCCAGCTCGGCTGACGGATCGACGAGTGCCCGCACCACCGTCGGGACATCACGCACCTGCCCCCAGTTGGTGAGGTCGGGGCCAAAGGCCACCCCGTTTCCGCCGATGGCATGACACATCAGGCAGAGGGCCGCCTTTTCCCGTCCCCGGTTGGCGTCGGGAGTGAGCGCCGAGATCTCCGCGACCGTGCCCAGCTTGGTCGGAATACCGAACTTGGTCGGGAAAAGGTAGCTCCGGGTCAGGGGCACCGGATCGGGGTCATCGATGTCCTTCTCAAGAAACTCCCGGATCGTCTGCTGGTAATCTTCCCCCGCGAAAGCCGGGACTTCGGCGAAGCGACGCATGAAGGCCCGGTTGCGCTCCCGTTCTTCGTCGGAGTAGCACAGGCCGTAGGTGTAGGCCAAACGACGGAATTCCTCCGCGCCTACCTCTTGTTTCTCGAGGCAGTCCGCGAGGTCGGCGAGAGCCTCCGCAGAACGAACCCGCCAGGCGAGATTCTTCTGTCGGGTGTCCCAGGTCGACGGGTCTCCCTGCCCGGGGCGGATCAATTCCCGATAGGCCCGGTCGCGATGGTCGTCGCACACCGTGCCGAGGGCTTCGAGATACCATCGGTTTGTGCCGTCGTATCCTGCGATCATCTTGGCCAGCGGTTCCTTGAGGTCGTCCCAGGCCATCCCCCGCATCGCCGCCATCGCTTCCCGGCGCACGGTGGTCGACGGATCGTCGGCCAGTTCGCGGACCAGCTTCGGGAGGTCCGGCGCACCGGCCAAACGGAGGGCCCGGAAGGCCACCAGCCGCCTCCGTTCGTCCTGATCGGCGAGGAGCGCGCGCACCGCCGCCGGCCCCCGGGCATCCGGCAAGCGGGCGAGGAGGAAAATGGCGCGGGCCCGGTAAAACGGATTGTCCGAATTCTCCTCGAGAAAAATCATCAGGTCATCAAAGGCCCCGTCGCGTTTCTGCAAACGATCCTGCGCGACCCATCGCACTCCGGGCGCCGGGCTTTTCAAGGCCTCAAGCAGCCCCTTGGTCGAAGTGAAATCAATCGCAGGAGGCTTCACCGCCGTGCCTTTGCGGGCGATGCGGAAGATGCCACCGATGGCATTGCCCGACCCGCGTGCGTTGACATGCGAGTTCCAGTCGCTCACGAAAAGAGCCCCGTCGGTGCCGGCGGTCACATCCGAAGGCAGGAAGCCCGAAGCGGTCTGATTCTTCGACGCCCGGTCCGCCGCGAAGAAATTTTTGTCCGGGCCTTTCAGCTCGATCCGTCCTTCGAGGTAGGCAGGCTCAAAGGCGAAGACCGCCCGATGCACCGTTTCACTCACGAGGTAATGTCCGCGCCATTCCCGGCCCAACTCGTCGCCCTCGATGAAGTAATCTCCCGTGGGAGCGCCCGGTCCCCAAAGGTTTCCCGGCGGCGTCACTCCCGGAAAGTGTTCCCGCCAATGGCCCTCGTCCCGACGCAGCGACGACTTGGAGTGGCGCTCGTAGGCGTCCTTCATGATCTCGGCAGTGACCGTCTTCTTCTCCCAGCTCTTGGCCGAGTCCTCCCACGACCGGTTCCCATCCTCCAGCGCGGCGTATCCGAAGTTGGCATGTTCCATCACCCAGGCCGCCCGGGCATGCGCCGGATCATCGTTGTCGGCCTGCAGGATGTCGCCAAACGAGGTCACCGACATGGCGTGGGCATTGCGGGCATTCTGGAAGATCACCTCAGCTCCACTGCCATCCGGATTCATCCGCAAGCCAAACCCACCGACATACAATCGACCGTCGAAGCTCGTCTTCCTGATGCTCTGCGGATTCTGGCTGTAATACGAGCTCGCGTGGATCTCGCGGCCATCCGCCATCACGACATCGGCCCCGATGTTTCCGTGATTGACATACCACTTGCCCGACGGCCCCGGCACCACCTGGTGCAGGGCGTGATCGTGCCCGCTTCCGTGAAAGCCCTTCGCAATGATCGTTTCCTGATCCACTTCGGGATCGAAGACGTCATCGCGGTTCACATCGGTGAAAACATGAATGTTCGGCGCCATCGACACCACCACCACGTTGTCAAACACGCTGATGCCCATCGGCTTCGACGAAAAGGCCGGACCAAAAATCTTCACCGAGTCGGCCCGGCCATCGTGGTCGGTGTCCTCTAGGATCTTGATGCGGGCATGAGGGCCCTTCACTCCCGACCCCTGCAGATCCTCGGTCACCCAGACCCGTCCCCGGGCATCGACATCCATCGCCACCGGGCTGTGCACCATCTCCATTCCCGCCCACAGGCGGGCCTCCAGGCCGGAGGCCACCGAAAAACTCTCCAGCATCGCAGCCTGATCAGCACCCAACACCACAGGCAACCCCGCTCCACAAACTACAGATCGCAACAGTCTCATCTCGTCTCGAATCAGATCGATTCCTACCCGCCCGAAATTGCCTCTTCTTACAAAAAACTGCTCAAAACGACTCCCCGCCACCAGGCCGTGTCAGTTTTCCCTCTTGCTCCCCAGCATCTTACCCACAAGCTCGTTGGGGTAGCGTCGGCTCGGAGTGATGGCGTAAAAGCTCTCGGAAAGATCCTTGAAGCGGTAGAGCTCGGTGAGGATGCCCCGTTTCAGTTCGCCCTCGACCACCACCAGAGGCACAAGGGCCAACCCCGCGCCTTCCCGGGCCAGAAGACGCAACATCGCCATGTCATCGACCTCGGCGGCAATCATGGGGATGATCCCCTCCCGCTCCAGGACCAGGTCGAAGGAGGCCCGCAGTTGACTGTCGAGCGAGGGCAGCAGGAGGGGCTCCTGTGCAAGATCTTCGGGAAAACGGAAGGTCTTGCGACCCCGCTCCTTCTTCCCCACCAGAGAGACCGGCTGTTCCTCGAGGAGATGACTGTGCCACGGGGTGTCGGCCTCCCGACGGACCGGCAGGTTGGAAAGAACGACATCGAGGGTGTGAGTCTGCAACTGCGCCAGCAACTCGCGCAGACTGCCCGAGCGCAGCACCAACTCGACGTCATCGCGTCCGATGAATGGCCGCAGGCAGGAGAGCTGGAAGTTCCGCGATAGCGTGGCCACCGCTCCCACGCGAAACACCTTGCGACGACTGGTGGGACGATTTTGCAACACCCCCATCATCTCCTCGCCTGCCCGGAAAATGGTCTCGGCGTAGTCGAGCGCAATGCGACCGGCCTCGGTGAGCACCAGCGACTTGTTTTGGCGGTGAAATAAGGGCTGCCCGATGCTTTCTTCAAGCTGCTTCAACTGCACGCTCAGCGCGGATTGCGCCACTCCCAGCTTGGCCGCCGCCCCGGTCAGGGTGCCCTCCGTGGCAATGGCCCGGAAGTAGCGCAGGTGATGGTAGTTGAGAAAGGCCATGAAGCTGACGATCGGATGACAGACACCCTGCCACCAAGATTAGGACACGGAGGGCAAGCCACAATCCCAAATTTGCCCACGCGTCCCTACAACTCGCCATTCTATGATTGCCTCGCGACCTGATCGCGACAAGCTTGCCCCGCTCCCGTGACCACCCAGAAACAACTGGCCCTCGACACCGCCCGGACCCTTCGTGAGGCCGGGCATGGGGTGTATTTCGCCGGCGGGTCGGTGCGGGACCAACTCCTCGGCCTCGAGCCCAAGGACTACGACCTTGCCACCTCGGCCACTCCGGATGAAGTCCGAGCCCTCTTCCCCAAATCCGACGCGGTGGGCGCACACTTCGGCGTCATCATCGTGAAGGGCCACGGGGAAATGGTCGAGGTCGCCACCTTCCGCACCGATGGCTCCTACAAGGACGGGCGGCGCCCGGAATCGATCGCATTTTCCACCCCCGAAGAAGACGCACAACGCCGCGATTTTACCATCAACGGACTTTTTCAGGATCCGGTCACCGGCGATGTCATCGACCACGTCAACGGCCGGGCCGATCTCGAGAACTGCCTCCTGCGCGCCATTGGCGACCCGACCCGGCGATTCCAGGAAGACGCCCTCCGTCTCCTGCGCGCCATTCGCTTCGCAGTGATCACCGGCTTCGAGATCGAGGAGGAAACATGGCGCGCCATCGTCGCCCACGCCGACCTCCTCACGCAAATTTCCCCGGAACGCATCCGCGATGAATTTTCCCGCATCCTTGTGGCCCCGGATCGTGCCCGCGGCCTCGACCTCCTCGTCGACTCCGGCCTCATCGCCCGTTTCCTGCCCGAGGTCCTCGACCTCCGCGGATGCGAACAACCACCGCAATGGCACCCCGAGGGCGACGTCTACGTCCACACCCGCCTTGCCCTCTCCCTGCTCAACGAACCGCCCCTGCCCCTCGCCCTCGCCGTGCTCCTGCACGACATCGGCAAGCCCGCCACCCAGACCTGGGACAAGGAAGGTGAACGGTTCCGCTTCAACGGACACGATAAGGTGGGCGCGGACATGGCCGCCGCCATCCTCCGGCGCCTGCGCTATTCCAACCACACCATCGACGAGGTCTCCTTCATGGTCTCCCGTCATATGAAGTTCATGCATGTCCAGGAGATGCGCACCGCCAAGCTCAAGCGCTTCATGGCAGCCCCGACCTTCGATCTGGAAGTGGAACTCCACCGCGTCGATTGCGACAGCTCGAACGGCTTTCGCGATAATTACGATTTCGTTCGTACCAAAAAAGAAGAGTTTGCGCGCGAGCCCCTCATCCCCGAACCTCTCGTCAACGGACACGATCTCATCCGCGACTTTCACCTCAGCCACGGACCCGAGATCGGGCGCATCCTGCGCCACGTCCAGACCGAACAACTCGAAGGCCGCCTTGCCGACAAGGAAGCCGCCTACCAATTCATTCAACAGACCCTCTCCTCATGAACACCATCCCGACCGAACACGACGACCCGATCAATGCCCGCATTCTCGCCGTTTCCGAAGACCTCGTCTCCGGATTCCAGCAGAATCCGTTCTCCATCATTGCCGAACAATCCGGCGTCGATCTTGAGACCGTCCTCGAACGCATCCGGGCCATGCTGGAGGCCGGGGTGATCCGGCGCGTCCGGCAGACCATGCTCGCTACCAAGCTGGCCCACGGGGCCCTCGTGGCCTGGCGGGTGCCCGAGGAAAAGCTCAACGAGGCCTTCGACTTCATGGCCAAGGAGGACCCCTTCTCGGGTCACGTCGTGATCCGCTCCACCGACTCCGACATCTCGGGCTCCGGATACCGCCTCTGGACCACCCTCAAGGTGCCCCAAGGCGAGTCGCTCGAAGAACACGGCAACGTCCTGAAGCGCCTAGTCGGAGCCGAGGAATTCATCCTCATGCCCGCCAACGGAGTTTTCGCCCTCGGGGTGGGCCACGTGCGGCGCAAGGGGCTCGAACCCGGGGCCAGAACCGACAGCCCGGCCGAGATGATGACCACCACCGTGGTCGACCTCAGCGAGGAGGAATGGGAAGTCCTTCTCGCCCTCAAGGAAGAGCTCGCTCCGGACGAAATCGTAGTCAATTGCTGGGACAAACGCGCCGAAATGGCCGGCGTTTCCCTCGAGCGATTCTTCGAGGTCGCCCGCATCCTCGACAGCAAGAAAGTCATCGGCCGTTTCTCCACCTTCCTCGAGCATGTCAAGCCGTCCGACACCGGCAAGCGCGTCACCCGTTTCAACGGACTCTTCCACTGGGCCGTTCCCAAAGGCCGCGAGCAGGAAGCCGGAGGCGAAGTGGGCCGCCACCACTGCATGACGCACGCCTACTGGCGCGAAGGCGGACCGAAATTCGGCAACGTCAACATCATGGGCGTGGTCCACGGCACCGAAAAGGACAAGGTCCTCGAACACAAGGCGGCCATCGACAAGCACCTCGAGGAATGCGGCATCCCCGTCAGCTACACCAACGTTTTCTGGGGCGGCCGCTCAGAAATCAAACCGTCCGAGATCTCGCCGAAGGTCTACCGCGAGTGGCATCAAAAATACGCTGAAGAATAGTCTACGTATTCTGGCTCAGTACAACCTTGGGAAATTGATCAGACTGACGTGGATTCATTCCTCGGGAATGGAAGCGCCGGAGAACAAGGACGATGTTTAAAACCTCCAAGGCTGATTCGACCTGTTGGTGAAAAATATCGATACTTCTCGCACTCAGTGTCGGGGAGTGCGTTGGCTACTTCCTACTCCACCAGGGAAAGCAAGTTGAGTTTAGCGGGATCGTAGTCGACGCTGAAACGGGCTTACCAATTCCGCTAGCAAAAGTTGTGATCACGACTTTCCCTCATGCTTTCTGGGATACGAGCCCGACCCATACTGGATCAATGACCCAAAATGACGGTTCTTTTTCAATCGTAGCGAAAAGGGACTATTGGATTTCCGGATCTGCCATCGGCATATGTTCATCAGACAATCTCTATCTCAGAGAAGAGTGTGAATTGACGGCGCGAGATCAGTTACTTCATCTTCAACCGCTACCCGAACGGCTGAAGAATATCGACGGATACACCTACAAGGTAAGCGGAGGAAACACGACCCCCCAGTCGTTCGCGGGGA
>JALQTQ010000132.1 GCA_023263995.1 Akkermansiaceae bacterium
TCCCCGATGTCGCTTCGCTTGGCATCGAGAATGACCGGCACCTCGCCCGGCATCTCGCTCAGGAGGACATCAAGGATTTCGATCCCCCGCAGTCCCATCGCTTCAAAATAAGCCATATTTGGCTTGAAGGCTGCGGCGAATTCCGCCGTTTCGCCTACCACCCGACGGAGGAATTCCTCCACCCCCTCCACCCCACCCGGAGTCTGCGCGGGTCGCGGGTCTAATCCAACGCAAAGGGCGGACCCAGTCGTTTCGAGGCGGGCGTTGAGACGCTCGGCGTAAGTCATGGTTCCGGAATCCTAGGGCCACCGATTTTCCTGACAAGCCACTGATGTTGTCGTCGTAGCAAAAACGCCGCCCCAATCAGGGCCATCAGTCCGAAATTCAGGGCAATTTTAACGGGGAAATTCGTCGGAGTATCCGACGCCCCATGACATCCGCAAGTGAGATCGGTAATGCCGCGATGCCATGCATAAGCGAGGGCCAAGTTGAAAACAATCAACATGTCTGCGAGAACGGCCGAAGCCGCATCCCGCGAGAAGGGCACCAGCAAGGCCGCCGCAGCCACCAACTCAAACCACGGCACCAGATAAGCAATCACGACATCGGTCGGGGGATCGAAAAAGTTTCGCAGTTCCCCACCCCAACTGACCTCCCACTCGAACTGGAAATTTCCCACCGACTCGGTGAAGGCCGAGAGATCGACCAGCTTCTGCCAAGCACTCCACCCGAAAAAGAGGGCAAGCAACCATCGGATGAGAAGCTCGAGGGCCCGGATGTTCATCGGGACCGAGGCTACCACAGCCTTCCGGCTCCGTCCACCCGGTCCCTCTCCCCGCCAACGGAAATGCCCCTTTCCTTTTCATCGCCAACCGGTATTTTCTGCCCATGACCGTCCTGAAAAAGGCCGCCCTCCTTCTCCCCCTCGCATTTCTTGGAGCTTCCTGTGGTGGAAGCGATGACACCCCGCGGCTCGCCCGGGAGACAAGAATGTCGGACCCGGCGGCCCAGGCCCTTTTCAACGAAGGCCTCGCTGCCCAAAAAGCCGGCAAGACCAAACGAGCCCTCAAAAGATACCGGACCGTCACCCTCAAATACCCCCTCTTCCTCTCGGCCCACGAAGCCGCTTACCGGCGCGGTAAGATTCTCGAAGCCGATGGCGAACCGCTCGAAGCCTTCGACGCCTTCAATGATGTCCTGACCAAATACCCGGCCTCTCCGTATTACGCCGATGCCATGAAACGACAGCAGACCATCGCGCTCAATGCGGCCAACGGCAATATCACCGAGTCCTTCATCGGACTGCTCAAGACCCGCGTGAGCGTGAAGGACACCGCCGAAATGCTCACCCGGGTGCGTGAAAACGCCCCGCGCGCGCCCTCCGCCGAACTGGCCCAGTTCACCCTCGGCCGTCTCTACCAGAAGGACGGTGGCGATATCAATTCCGACCGCGCCATTCAGGCCTACCGCGAACTCACCCGAGATTACCCCGATTCCAAATACGCTCCCAACGCCCAGTTGCAGATCGGCAAAATTCTCCTCGCCTCGGCCCGCAAGGGCAATCAGGACAGCGCTAATCTCGACCGGGCCCGCCAGGCTTTCGACGACCTCCTCATCGCCTATCCCGAGAGCGAGGAAGCCAGTCTGGCGAAGGCCGAGTTGGCCAAGCTGTCAGCCGGGGAAATCAAACGAAACTTCGATATCGCCGAGTTCTACCGCAAGAAAGGCAACCTCTCTTCCGCGATCTTCTACTACCAGGAAACGGTGAAGCGGTCAAAAAGCGGAACACTCCACGATCAAGCCCAAAGCTGGATCAAGAAACTCTCGCGCCCCTGACCCCGTCCCCTCCCATGCGCTCCACCCTCCTCCTGGCCGCCTGCCTCCTGAGTTCTTGCGCGGGCTATCGTTTCGGCGGCAACAAGCCGGATCACCTCGACGAGGTGCAAACGATCCATGTCCCTCTAGCCAGCAGTCGTGTGATCTTTCCGCGGGTCGAAGCCATCACCACCAATACCACCATCGATGCCCTCGTCAACGATGGCACCTACCGCCTTGTCCATCCCGGCCAGGCCGATGCCACTCTCGTTCTCACCCTCGAGGAACTCAATTACGAGCAGGTCCGTTCTTCGACCGTCGACGTCCTCCGCTCCGAGGAACTCCAGCTCGAAGTCCTCGTCTCCTACAAACTCATTGACCGCAAACGCCCCGGGGTGATCCTCGACGAGGGAGAAGGCCGGGGATTCTCTCGGCTCTTTGTCGACGACAACCTCCAAACGGCACGAGTCAATGCCCTTCCGGACGCCCTCGACCGGGCTTCCAAATCCATCATCGCCCGCCTCGCCGATGGCATCTAAAAAATCCCTCTCCCCCTCCCCGCAGGTCATTTTCGTGCCCACCCCGATCGGCAACCTGGGAGACATCACCCTGCGCGCTATCGACACCCTGCGCTCGGTCGACCTCATCGCCTGTGAGGACACCCGCCATTCCCTCAAACTCCTCAACCACCTCGAGATTTCCAAACCCCTTCTCTCCCTGCACGACCACAACGAGCAGGATCGTATTCCCGAACTCTTGGAACGGGCCGCCCGAGGGGAAACGATCGCGGTGATCTCAGATGCCGGCACTCCCTGCCTCTCCGATCCCGGCCATCGATTCCTCAAGGCATGCCACGACCAGGGCCTTCCCTTCACGGTCCTGCCCGGGGCCTCCGCCATCACCACGGCCCTCGTCGCTTCCGGCTTTCCTCCTCACCCCTTTTCCTTCCACGGCTTTCTCCACGTCAAGAAAGGGAAGCGATCGAAGCAGCTGGAAGCCGCCCTCACCACCCCCGAAACCACCCTCTTCTTCGAATCGCCTCACCGCCTCCCGTCCACCTTGGAAATCCTGCGCGAACTCGCACCCGACCACCCGCTCTGCGTGGCCCGCGAACTATCCAAGGCCTTCGAAACCGTCCACCATGGAACAGCCGTCGAGCTTTGCCACTTCTTTGCCGAACGCAAGGTCCGCGGCGAAATCGTCCTCCTCATCCCCGCTCCCGCCACCCCCGCCCGAAGCGATGCGCATTGACAAGTGGCTCTGGGCCGTTCGCCTTTACAAAACCCGAAGCAAGGCAGCGCACGATTGCGCGGCCGGCAAGGTCAAGCGTTCAGGCAGCACCCTGAAACCAAGTAGCCCAGTGAAACCCGGAGACCGCCTCGAGGTTCCATCCCCCGATAACTCCTACAAGCGCGAAATCGAGGTCATCGAACTTCTCGAAAAACGAGCCAGCGCCCCCATCGCACAGGCCGCCTATCACGACCACACCCCCGCCGAAATCCTGGCCGAAGCAGAACAACGCCGCCTGGCCCGCAAGGAAAACCGTCGCTCCCGCCGCGAAGGCGACCAAGGCCGCCTGACCAAACGCAAACGACGACAGTGGGAGGAAGGCGAAGGCCACTTTTTTTAATCTCCCGCAGCCCCCCTCACCCGCAGACGGAGGTAGGACCGGGGACGATCATCGAGCGCTTGCACCACCCGGAAGGTCCGCGTGATCCACCCGCCGCCCCTCACTGCCGGAAGGATTTCCTCCACCCCTTCTGTCGTCCAGTCCGCTAAATCGGTCGAGGCTTCCACCACCCCGAGCAAACCGGTCTGCCCTTCCACCTGCGAAAAGCGGAAGGTCTGATTGCGCCTGCCTCCTTCCTCCACAAGGAAGGACACCGGTCCTCCGCCCTCGTTGCGCTTCGGCAGCGATCCAAGGAAGAACTCGATCAGATTGGGGAGTCCATCGCCATCGGGATCCGCTCCCGGCAGCACCAAATCTCCCGCCTCAAAAACATAGGAGACCCACTGAGCATAAGTCAGCGATAACGGTTGGCCGCCGGGGTGGCCGCCCATCGAAGCCGACCGCCCCCAGTTTTCGGCCAGACTGTGATCGGGATTCGAATCCGGATCGAGCAGGATCAGAGAAACCCCCTCGCCATCCGCCACCACCGGCCACGGGGCCCGGTCATCGTAGACAAAAGAACGCAGGACACCCGACGGCCCCGTCAGTACCACCCGCTCGCCACGGTTGGAGAGAGACCCGGCATACTCGCCAGCCAACATTGAGTCGTAATCATGGCCGTAGCGAAAGCGAAAGGCCTCGAGATTCCGCGTCACGATCACCGAGGCCCCCGGAGCCAACCAGCGCACCAAGCCTTCGGCGAAGTCAAAGAAGATTCCGTCGGTCAACGAAACCCCAGTCAAATCCAGAGGCACTTCCCCGATGTTCTGCAGTTGGATCATTTCAAAATCATCCTGATCGGAGAAACCCGCCGCCACCTCCCTCGCATTCGCGCGGGCTGGATGGTAATGAATTTCGGAAACCACCAGATTCAAGACATCAGGCACTCCCAGTCCCACCTGAAACTCCGCTTCGGTCAAGGCGCTCCATTCACCCGCGGGACTCCGCAAGCGCGCCTTGATCACCGTCAACCCGTCTGGCAATGCCGCCGGGCCACGATAGATGACCGCCCCGGCTGAGACCGCTCCCCCAAAAAGACGAGGATCCGACCCATCGGTGGTGAAGTAGAGCGTTCCCGCTCCGGCCGTCATCGCGAGCTCGTATCCCGATGGCACCTCGCCCCCATGCCGACGGAGAGCCGGTGGTTCAGTCTGCGGCCAGTATCCGGCATCCCGAAAATGCTCATCGTTCGGTCCCAAGAGATAACTTCGCCGCGAGGCCCCGGGTGCACTCCAATAGCGCCAAAATTCCAAGTCAATCGCCTCGTCGAATCGTTCGCGCAGCAAGGGGGCCACCTCGGCCACTGCCTGATCGATGACAGCCTTCACTCTCGAATTGGCAGGATCAGAGTCGTCGAGAACCCCCTGATTGAAGAAATGCTTGTGAATCCGGTCCGCCATGAGCAGCCGGAATTCAGGCCAACGGTGCAGCCTTTGAAACAAACGCGAGGTCGGATCTCCTCCTGACAAAAGGTCTTCAGTGATGGTGTTGAAGTTGACCGGCTTTTGGCTATTGCTGTTACGCGAATTCCGGGGATGTCCAAAGGCTCCCTCGGCATCCCAAACATAGAAGCGAAAGCGCCCTGCGGCCGAACGCTCCCGGGCCGAAACCCAGTTGTTTTGCGGCCAGTCCCAAGTTGCTCCGTAAATGTTGAGCAGGAAATAATCGGCCACCGCAGTGGCATCAATCAACTCCAGAGCGGCTTCCCAGTTGCTCTTGCTGTTGACATTGGCAGCCTGCAATCGGGTGTTCAGTTCATTCCAAGCCACGTTGTCTCCTTCGGCCAGATTGTCGTCCGGGTTGCCGGCCTGGCGGATGTCCCACTGCCCCGAACCGGGGTAGTGGACCTGAAAAAAGGGCTCACGAAGTCGCTCGCACAAATTGTAGAATCCCTTCCATTCTCCGTTGAGATAGAGACTATTGAAGATCCCACGGGCGCCAACCCGGCCCATTTCGAGATAAAGGCGTCGCACCACCTCGTCCTTGATGTGCGGATTATTCATGTCGTTTTTGCCAGCCCGGGGACGGAGGTGCTCGAAGGTGTTTCCCCGATAGTCCTCTCCAAAAATCGGAAAGGAAATCTTAGACCTTTCGTACTCACTCCGGAAGTAGAGGTTGAACGACGGCTTGTCACGGGGATTGGCCTGCCAAGGGGAATTCTCGATCCCATCCAGAATGAGGCGAGGTCGCGTAAAAGTACTGGAGGCCACTCGAATTCCACCTTCCGCCCCGAAACCATGGGTCGAGTTGGCCTGATAGTATTCCACGAAAGTGGGGCGTTCGTAGGCCCGCCCACGCCAGAACGGCAGGTTGTAGTCATCTTTGTCCACCGCCTCCCACACTCCGTCAAGATAGCGCCCCCCATCGATGGCCAGGATCCCGAAGGGCTTCCCGAAGGACTTTTCCGCATCACCACTAAGGAGAAGGGCGGGTGCCGCCGCGATATTGGCACTTTGCCCGACGAGATAGGTTGCCGACCGGGTCTTCGAGGGCAGGGAATGATTAGCGAAGGCCCGGGCCCGGATGACATGTCCGGTGCGGGAATCGATCCGTGGAAGAACGAGGGGCAACGAGTAGGTCTCCCCATTTTCCAAAGTGGGCTCGCTTCCATCGGTGGTGTAGCGAATGATGGCACCGGGCGTGGGGCTGGTGAGCGGTAAAATCACGGTGGCGGAATGAAAGCCACCGGGCACCCCGAACACCGGAGGCTCCACCACGAGATCAAAGTGCGGGCCACCATTCGGACCTCCCGGCGTGGGTTCGCTGAAGTAAACGTAGCCACCTCCGTCAGGCCGCAACCCGAACGAATGAAAATCGAGCTGACGCGGGAAGCCCGGGGAAAACTCGCTCCGGGGAATTCCCTCCTCGTCGATGAGGGCAAGATACTCCCCGTCGCGGTCCAGCTTGAAATTGGCGTGGAGGAACTCAAGCGCCAACCCGGCAGGATCCAACTCATCGGCCAAAACCAGGAGGTGCCCGTCGGCCGGGATCACGGTGCCCGACGGAAAAGTCCACTTACGCGGTTCATCGCGGTCATCGGTCAGGGACCACCCGCCCAGGTCGACCTCCGCGCTCCCCGTGTTGGCGAGTTCGATCCAATCGACAAATTCCCGTCGAGCCTCTCCCGGCGCCCCGGACTCGGAGACTCCGCCAGACGGCTCGGTCGTTCCAAGATGATAAGACCAATCCTCACCGGGCAGGATCAACGAGACTCCCTCGAGCCCTTCCGCATAATCCACCCGAAACTGATCCAAGGTCAAAGTCCGAGGCTCTTCGGAAACTCCCTCCTCCCGCAGGCGCAAACCCGGCACAATCGCGGTCTCGCGACTGGCATTGAGGTGGGCCAAGAAAGCCTCCCGTGCGACCGGGTCGCCGGCCGCTAGGTCAATCTCATCGGTGACCCACTGGTCTCCCGGGGTGCCCCCAAGCTGGAGAAACTCCAACGGTTCCAGCACCCGACCGGTGTATCGAACCTCATCCATCAGCAAGGCATAGGTCGAACTGAAGTTCCCGAATTCCAATGCTCCGGCAGGGTGTTGGTAGCCGCCTTGCTCCACCCCGACGAGCGTGCGGGTCTGCGTCAACTGGTAGTCGAAATAAAAGCTCACCACTCCAGTTTCTTGATCGACCGTGAGAGCGACATGATGCCATCCGGGACGATCATTCAAGCCGTTCCCATCGCGGGACCAATCGGCCGAGTCGTTGTAAGAGGAGACGAGGCCGTCACCCGCGTCGGTATCAATCCAGATCCGCTGTGATTCCGGGATCGCTTCGGCACCCACCGGCCCGAGGACAAAGTTGCTGTTGGCTCCGTCGCCGGTGTCAAATCGCGAACGCAAGCGACCGAACGCGCCTTTGGCAGCGTGATCGAAGTCAATTTGCCAGCGTGAAGTCGTCGAGCCTTGGCGTCGCATGAACGGGTTGTATCCCGACGGCTCGCCATCGATCTTGATGAACATCTCGGCGGTAAAGGATTGATTAAAATCAGGAGAATCGGATGCCGCCATTCGACGTCCCGACGCGCTAACATCCATGGAGAACCGGTTGCTCCGGGCGGAGTTGGTCAGTGGGTCAAAAATGACCTCTCCGGGCACATCGGAGGAATAACTACCGGCCCCATTTCCCGAAGGAGAGGCGGTGTGACCGTGACCCGACGAATCCGCAGCCACCGTCAGGGTCTGGCCAACCTGCGCGTTTTCTTCATCAAACCGCCAGTAAGCCACGCTCTCTCTCGTCCCGGAAGCCACGAGTGGGAATCCTCCGAGCTCGACCTTGCCATCGGGAGAGCGGACCACGAAGTCATGGGCAAGGTTCGGATCAGCTTGCCAGCGGAAGAAAATCCGGGTTTCGGCCAAAGTAGCAGCGGTGACCCCGCCCGGCTGCCAGTGGTCGGCCAAGTCAACGGGGGGAAACAAAATCAAAGCCTCATCAGGCGCGCCAGTCGCCGTGACGGTGTAGGTCATGGCCCCATCGCCCTCCTCTCCGCCACCAGCTTGCGAAACGGCTCTGACCTCCAGTTGTTCCCAGCCCGCGCCACTTTCTACTTGGGGCGACCTCGCCAGCCACCCTCCCAGCACCGGAGTGCCAAGGGTGCGCTCGTTGATCTCCCCGAGACGATTAGTGTGGATCCGCGTCGCGCCATTGGCGTCCGAAAAGGACTCGGAAACGACGGCAGAGAGCGTGATCCCGGCATGAATCCGGAGGGCTCCATCGAAATGAACCGGGCCCAACTCACTGCTCCCAACCACCTGCACCGCGATGACATTGTCTCCCTCGACCAAGCAATCGGAGCATCGCCCGAGATTGAGCGAGACCATGCCTCCCCCGTCGGGGTTGTTGCGAAAGGCGAATTGATCGGAATACACGAACATCCCGGTGGGCCCGAGGTAGCATCGCTCCACCTCTTTCCCATTGATGAAAACAATCAGACCATCGGCAAAACGGGCCTCAAGAATCAGGTCGGCCGTCGAGAAAGCTTGGGCCGCCGAAACTCGAAAGACTTTCCGCAAATACAAGGACGGGGCTTCGCCCTGCAAGACCGACGAAAGATCCGTGGCGACATCCGGTCGACCAAATCCGAGTGGCCCCGCGTCGGCCACCCAGTCCGCCGCGGCGAAAGAAGTCGCAAACCAAGGAATTCCCGCTCCCAGACTCGGCGGAGAGGATTCCGAATGCTTGAGCTGCCGGTCGGAAGAAGCCCCGCTGATTTCACTGATCACCACGTCGGCCAACCCAACCGGGCTGATCACCGCTGCCATGACGGAGAGCAAAACTGGCCGCAACATTTTTTCCAAGACGTTGGATCAAGAATGACGTGACTGACGGGTCACCCGATCGAAGACCACAGAACGTCCCGCTGGGACGGTGACCTCTTGAAATGGGGCAGGTGCCCGGTCGGCGGTGCGCGTTCCCAGCTCGCCCCATGCCAACAGATCGAGCGAGCGCTCCACCCGGTCGGATGGCCCGGCATCAAAGGACCACGGATTTTGGGACCCCATTCCACTCACTGGATCAGAAATCGCCGCAGCTGGGACATCATCGGGATACGTCGGATCCCCCGCCGCCCGATT
>JALQTQ010000133.1 GCA_023263995.1 Akkermansiaceae bacterium
CCGAGAAACTCGATCCAGTTCAGGGACGCTACCAGCAACTACCCGCTATTCCGGCCGCTACCCTCGCACCCGCGCTCCAGGATTTCGTGCCCGCTCTTGTCCAATCCGACCACGAAGAGCTCACCCAAAAAGCTCGCGAGGCCGCTGCCGTCTACGGCGTGGGAGCCAGCCCCGAGGAACTCCCGGCCCTTGTCCGTGCCGACGACCCCGTTAAATCACCCGCTGCCCTCCATCTTTTGGCCAAGTTTCCCGACCTCCAGAAAAAGTCCGCTCTCGAATCCCTGAACTCGAAACACCCTTCCATCAGAGGAGCCGCCCTCGAGGCCCTCGCGAAACTCGACCCCGAGAACTTCGCCCGCCATGCAAGCACCGTTTGGGCCACAAGCAAAGCCATCCACGACCGCCGGGTGGCACTCGAAGGACTCACTTCGGAAACTGGGCCCAAAGGAGAACTCCTCCTCCGTCAAGCCCTTCGTTCGAACGACCTTCCTCCGGAGCTATCTCTGGATCTTTACGAAGCGATTCGCAATTTCGACGGACTCTCTCTGCAACAGGAACTCCGTGACATCCTTAACAAACTGCCCGACCCGATTCTTGCTCCCTACAAGGGAACCCTCGAGGGTGGCAACCCGGCCCGCGGAAAAAACCTCTTCAACAACCACCTCGCCGCCCAATGCGTCCGCTGCCACGCGATCGGCCCCGGGGGCAGTGCCGTCGGACCCAACCTCTCTCTCATCGGCAAGCTAGACCCCACTTACCTCCTCGCCGCCCTCGTCGATCCAGGACGTGATATCGCGCCAGGTTTCGGCTTCACCACCTTGACCCTCAAGGACGAAACCTCGGTTTCAGGTATCCTCGAAAAAGAAGACCTGACCCGAGTCGAAATTCGGCTGACCGATGGAAAACTCCGCCAAATCGACCGCACCTTGATCAAAAGCCAGGCCCCCTCCGTTTCTTCCATGCCCCCGATGGGCCAAATCCTGACCAAAAAGGAACTGCGCGATCTTCTCGCCTACTTGCAGTCCCTCAAGTGATCATCCGTCCACGGCATCCCTCATCCGAAAGACCGCACCAAGTTCGCCCCCGCTGAGCCGATCGCCCTGAACCTGCAGCCGTCCCCCCGCCCAAATCTACCTTTGCCAGAACCACCAAAATCGGATAAGCGACCCCGGAAATCATGCTCGACATCAAAGCCATCCGCGAAAATCCCGACCTCGTCAAACAACGCTTGGCAACCCGAAACGATGAATCCGCCGGGATGATCGAGGAGGTGTTGTCGTGTGACGAGACCCGACGCAAGAACGAGACTGCCAAGCAGGCCCTCCAGTCGGAGCGCAAGTCGACCTCGAAGGAAATCGGAAAACTCCGCGCCAATGGCGAGGACTCGTCGGTCATTGAAGCCGAAGTCAAAAAGATCGGAGAGCAAATCAAGGCCCTCGACGAGGAAGCATCGACCGCCGCCGCGCGTCAGGAAGCACTTCTCCTTCATATCCCCAACCTGCCCCACGAAGGGTGCCCAATCGGAGTCGATGAAACAGCCAATCCGGTGGTGCGCAGTTGGGGCGAAAAGCCGCCCCTGATGAACGCCCGCGACCACCTCGAGATCGCGGAAGCCAAGGGCCTGATCAGCTTTGACGACGGGGCCCGCCTTTCTGGATCAGGCTTCGCGGTTTATCGCGGCAAGGGAGCCCGCCTCCAACGGGCCCTCATTCAATTTCTTCTCGACCTCCAATCCGGTGAAAACGGATACGAGGAAGTCAACGTGCCTCACATCATCAAGCGGGAATGTATGGAAGGCACCGGTCAACTTCCAAAATTCGAGGACGACATGTATGGGACCGAAAACAACGAGTTTTTTCTCGCGCCCACCGCCGAGGTCCCCGTGACAAATCTCTATCGCGACACCCTGCTGGCCGAAGACGACCTCCCAATCAAGATGACCGCTCATACCCCGTGCTTTCGTCGCGAAGCCGGCAGCGCCGGACGTGACAACCGCGGCATCATTCGCATGCACCAGTTCGACAAAGTGGAACTGGTGCAAATCGTCCATCCCGATCATTCGATGGAAGTGCTCGAAGAGTTGACGGCCCACGCCGAGATGGTTCTCCAGAGGCTGGGGCTTCACTACCGCACCATCGAACTCTGCACTGGCGATCTAGGGTTCAGTTCGACCAAGACCTACGATATCGAGGTCTGGGCTCCCGGCCAGGGCAAATACCTCGAAGTCTCGAGCTGTTCTTGCTTTGGCGACTACCAAGCTCGCCGCATGAAACTTCGCTTCAAAGACCGCGAAGGCCAAAATCGTTTCTGCCATACCCTCAACGGCTCCGGCACCGCCCTCCCCCGTCTCCTCGTCGCTCTTCTCGAGCAGTGCCAAGACGCGGAAGGCACGGTTCATCTTCCAGCTGCCCTCCAACGTTACTACGGCGAAGCCACGATTTAAAAGCGACGGGCGGAAGACTGGCGGGAAGAGAGCCGGGCGGTCACTCCGCAAGCCAGCGCTTGGTCAATCCACCGTAGGTCTCAATCCGTCGATCTCGGAAAAAGGGCCAGATTCGCCGGGTATCCTCGAGAAGTTTGCGATCGCATTCGTGGAAGAGGATCTCCTCGTCGCCGACCCCGGCCCGGGCCACAACCCGTCCATAGGGATCAGCCACAAAACTCCGGCCCCAGAATTCCGTGTCTTTTTCCCTCCCAACCCGGTTGATTGCGGCCACATAACATCCGTTGGCCACAGCGTGTCCCCGCTGCACCGTTTCCCAGGCGACGTGCTGGGCTTCTCCCAGCTCTTCCTTTTCTTCGGACAGCCAGCCAATCGCGGTGGGATAAATGATGACTTCAGCACCACCGAGTGCCATCAAGCGGGCCGCCTCGGGATACCATTGATCCCAACAGATCAGCACCCCTAATTTTCCATACCGCGTGTCCCAAACGGGATAACCGGTGTCACCTGGCGTGAAGTAGAATTTTTCCTCAAAGCCCGGATCCTGAGGGATGTGGTTTTTTCGGTATATTCCGGTCAAGTTGCCGTCGGCATCGATCACGACTGCGGTGTTGTGATAAAGACCTGCTCCTCGCTTCTCGAACAAGGAAGCAACGATCACCACCTCCAGCAACGCGGCGAGTTCGCGGAGGGCCTCCACCGTGGGGCCCGGAATCTTTTCGGCCAGGTCAAAGCGCTCCGGCTCCTGAATGTCGCAAAAGTATTCAGTCAAAAAAAGCTCCTGGGTACAAATCACCTGAGCGCCCCCCTCCGCGGCCTTTCGGATCAAGCCGAGGTGGTGCTGCAGCGCCTCCTTGCGAGTGGCGAAAGCACGCGATTGCAGCAAAGCGATCTTCATTGGCGAAAGGTCGGCGAGCCGCGCCCAAAAATCGAGTCCCATTCTTGCCTTTCCTTCCGGGATGTTTCGCTTCTTGATCCCCCTATGCCAGGTCGCTACCGCATGCCACCCGAATGGTCCCCACAAGAATCCGTCTGGCTTTCCTGGCCCCATCGTAACGACCTCTGGGATGGCGACCTCAGGCGTCTCGAAAGCAAGTTCGCCGAAATCGCGGCCACCATCTCCCGCTTTGAATTCGTCGATCTCAATGCTTCGACTGACCTACACGATGGCATCCGACAAAAATTTCTGGCCGCCGGAGGTCAAAACGAACGCCTACGCCTGCACCCGCATCCCACCAACGACGTGTGGTGTCGCGATCACGGGCCTCTTTTCGTGAAGGACACAGACGGCCGGATTGCCCTCACCAATTGGGGCTTCAATGGCTGGGGCAACAAGTTCCACCCATACGATCTCGACAATGCCATTCCCGATCTCATCGCAGAAACCCTCGATCTCCCGTTGATTGACGGCGGGATGATTTTGGAAGGAGGATCCGTTGAAATCAACGGCCATGGACAACTCCTCACCACCGAGGCTGTCCTGCTCAACCCCAACCGGAACCCTTCGCTTTCCCAAGTAGACATCGAGGACCGTCTCCGCCAAACCCTCGGAGCGACCGAAATCCTCTGGCTCAAAGACGGCATCGAAGGCGATGACACCGATGGTCATATCGACGATCTCGCCCGGTTCACCGCCGACGACACGATCATCGCCGCCGTTGACCCCGGCGGCCCCAACGAGGCGGTTCTGTCCGAAAACCTCGCGCGTCTGAAGAACTTTCGCACTCCGGATGGCCGTCCTTTTAAGATCCATACCGTCGCCCTTCCAGAGGCCAAAGCCTCTCCAGACTGGCGGCTCCCAACCCTACCCGCCAGCTACGTCAATTTCCTCATCATCGAGGGGGCTGTCCTCGTCCCGACTTTTGCCCAAGAAAACGATCAACCGGCTCTCACCCTCATCGGACGCCTCTTCCCCGATCGTGAGGTCATTGGCATTCACTGCCTCGACCTCGTCAAAGAAGGCGGCAGCCTCCACTGTATCAGCCAGCAAATGCCCGCCCGAGGATGAATCCTGGTCCAAGATTTCTGCAAAATACTTGCGTCCCCCTGATTCAGCATTAAAACAGCCGCCCCACGTGGCTAATTCACTGAAAATCGCGCTTCCAAAAGGAAGCCTTCAGACCCCGACCCTCGATCTCTTCGAGAAGGCCGGTTACAATATTTATACTTCAGACCGGGGCCTTCGGCCGTCGTCCGATGACGACTCGCTCGATATTTACATGATCCGGGCCCAAGAAATCGCACGCTACATCGACCAGGGTTTCATCGACTGTGGAATCACCGGGCTGGACTGGGCATACGGGCACGAGGTGGATCTTGTTGACCTCGCCGAACTCCCATACTCCCGGGCCTCCACCCGCCCCACCCGCTGGGTCCTGGTGGTTCCTGAGGATTCTCCGATCAAGACGGTGGAAGATCTCGAGGGCAAGCACATCGCCACCGAAGGAATCGAAATCACCAAGCGCTACCTCGCCGAAAAAGGAGTGAAAGCCAGCGTGGAATTCTCGTGGGGGGCAACCGAAGTGAAAGTCCCCGATCTCGTCGATGCCATTGTCGATGTCACCGAGACGGGATCCTCCCTCCGGGCCAACAAGCTCCGGATCGTCGATGAACTCCTCTCCTCCTTCCCCCACTTCTACGCCAGCAAAGACGCCTTTGCCGACGAATGGAAGCGCGGCAAAATGGAACGCATGGTTTTGATGCTCGAGGCCGCACTCCATGCACGCGACAAGGTGGGCCTGAAGCTGAACCTCCCCGAGACCTCCCTCAACCCGATCCTCGAGCGTCTTCCCTCGCTGCGTCGACCGACGGTGGCTAAGCTAACCGAGGAAGGGTGGCTAGCCCTCGAAACGATCATCGACGAAAAAGTGGCCCGAAATCTCATTCCAGATTTGAAAGAAATGGGAGCCGAGGGCATCATCGAATACCCCCTTAACAAAATCGTCCCCTAGACATTCAACCTCCCTTTTACGGAATTGCGGTATCAGAAATCCGCAGAACTCAAACCAAGATACGAAGACCATGGGTAACCTCAAGAAGCGTCGGAAGACCAAGATCAGCAAGCACAAGCGCCGCAAGCGCATGAAGGCCAATCGCCACAAAAAGCGCCTCCGCTACAAGTCGTAACCCGGCTTGTCCTGATCCGGTCGGGCAGACCGCACTCTTCTGCCAGTTTTCACCGTCGGGAAGCCTGCTCCCCTGACGGTTTTTTCGTGCATAAGCCCAGCTAATTTCAGAAATTACTGAAAAGATTGGAGACGCGGTCATCTTGTGTCATTCTTTTGGTGCCATGAAACAGGATTCAGAAAGTGTTTTGCGCGTTTATATGAACGAAATCGCCAAGACCGACCTCCTCACGATCGAAGAAGAAATCGAGCTCGCCGAGCGCATCAAGCGGGGCGACGCTGCGGCCCGCGATCACATGATCCGCGCCAACCTTCGCCTGGTTGTCAAGATCGCCAAGGACTACGCCAACTACGGCCTCCCCTTGGCCGACCTCATCTCGGAGGGAAACATCGGACTGATGAAGGCGGTGGAAAAGTATGACCCTGAGAAAGGAGGTAAACTTTCGACCTACGCTGCCTGGTGGATCAAGCAGTCCATCAAGCGCGCGCTCTCCAACCAGAGCAAGACAGTGCGCCTTCCGGTGCACATGGTCGACAAAATTGCCCGACTCCGAAAGATCTCGATGGCTCTCACCGAAGAGTTGGGAAGGGAGCCGAATGATGAGGAACTGACCGAAATCCTCGGCATTCCCCGCAAGAAGCTTGCTCTCCTCAAGCAAGCGGCCCAACGTCCGACTTCCCTCGAAGCCCCGATGGGAGAGGAAGGTTCCTCCACATACGCTGAGACCTTGGGTGACAACAACGCCGTAGATCCCTGTGAGGCCCTGACCGCCAAGGAAATGCATGCTGAACTTGGCCCCCTCCTCAAGCTGCTCGACAAGCGCGAAACCAAAATCATCGGTGCCCGCTTCGGCCTGAACGGTAAAAAGCCGCTCACCCTCGAAGAAATCAGTCGTGACTTTGGAGTCACCCGAGAACGGATTCGCCAACTTCAAAACATCGCGCTCGAGAAAATGCGACGTGCCCTCGGTAAAAAGGAAAACCCGATTCCGGTTCTTCAGCAGGAGAGCTGAATCCTCACAGCTCGCTGGCAAAAAAGCGGACCATCTCGGGAGGAGGTGGTCCGTTTTTTGGCGCTCATGCCCCGCTTGCCGAGATGGGACTTCTGGAGAATGAGGGCGTGCTTGCCAGACTGAGATCGTGACCGAAGCTTGACTAGAACGGAGCCAACTGGATGGTCACCCGGCGGTTGGCCTGACGACCGGTTTCGGTTTTGTTGCTGGCGACTGGTGAATCGTACCCTTGTCCCGAGACAAGGAAGCGTTGGGGTGCCACTTTCTGGGTCTGCAAAAAGCTTGCCACGCTGCTGGCCCTCGCTTGCGACAGCCGGAGGTTGTAATCCCGACCGCCGACGTTGTCAGTGTGGCCAGTCACCGCCACTCGGGTCTGGTCGTATTTGTTGAGAACCTTTGCCACTGAGACCAGCGTGGGGTAGAATTCTCCGCTGATTCCCGCGCTACCCGTGGTGAAGGTGATGTCGCCCGGCATGACAAGGCTGATGGTATTGCCCGACCGTTGGATCCCCACTCCAGTTCCCTCCAACTCTCGCCGTAATTCGGCAGCCTGACGATCCATGTAAGCCCCAATCCCACCTCCAGCCATCGCGCCGAGTCCGGCACCAATCAGGGCTCGCTTGCGGCTATCGCTACCACCGTCCCCGGTAAGCGCTCCAAGGGCCGCGCCAAGGGCACCCCCGATCAAAGCTCCGGAAGTCGCCTTGGCCGTCTTCGTTTCCCGGGTATAGGGATCGACAGTGGTGCAGGAGGTCAGGGCAAAAGCCCCGATGAGGGCGACTGAGGCAAACCTGTATTTCAATTTCATGGCAGAAGGTTAGCAGAAACCTCTGGATCATCCACTGTAAAAGCCAATGCAGTCTGCAAGAACGAAGGGTTGACTATGCAAGGAGAGATCGCCTGATTCGCTTGCCTCCGCACGCCTCCCTTGGTGGGATTGGCGGCGGCGTCCCGCTTTTTGTCATGCCTCATGCCCTCCCCAATCCCACTGGCGACCTTTTCCTTCCTGAATCCACCCTGTATCAGCATGGCAGAGAGGCCTCCCGGAAAAGTCCCCGCCTCCGTGTCATTCAGCCGATCCAACGGAGTCAGCAGGCCCGGGTGCAACGCCTGCTGAATTTCCTCCAACCCGGCACCTATATCCGACCACACTGCCATCCGCTCCCGCACGCCAGCGAATCAGTTTGTCTTCTTTCGGGCCATCTTGAAGTGATTCTCTTCCACCCCGACGGCTCGGTTCGGGAGCGTCACCATCTCGACACCCAATCCCCTCTCATCGATCTCGAACCGGGACTCTGGCACGGAATGATCGTGCACCAACCCGACACCATCATCTTCGAGGTCAAGCAAGGTCCTTACGATCCAACAACCGACAAGGAATTCGCTCCTTGGGCACCGCCCGAGGATTCCCCAGAGGCTGGCTCCTATCTCGCCGGGCTCACTCAGTAAGGCAGATGCTTACGCCGGTTGGCAAGCCAGACACACTGGTAGGGTGAGAGGACGATTTCGGGAGTCTCGTCCGTCAACTCCCATCCTGAGATCAGGTCAAACCAATCCTCGGTGGCGATCAGGTTCATGGCGGTGACCGGAATGCGTTGCTCCTCACTCGATACATTGTGGAGACAGAAGACGTTGTTTCGCCGATCGAGCGACTGACGCCAGAAAGCAAAGACCTGCTCACCGAGATGAAGGGTGAATTGGGTCGCGTTCGGATGAAAGGCGGGCTGGCTTTTGCGCAGTTTGATCAGCTTGAGCAGGCCTTCGAGAATGCGAGCGTGCGACGATGTCGGGTCGTCCAACTGCTTCGTCAACTCGGCGGCCTGCCATTGATGACGGTTGATGTGACGATTGATGCCGGTCTTGGCCACCTTCTCGGTGTCATTTCGCGTCCCCAAGAGACTGTGGATGTAGAAAGCGGGAATCCCCTCAAGCGCGAGCAGGATGGTGTGAGCGCAGAAGAATTTCTCCTTGTTTTGCAAGGCATCAAACAAGCTGATATTGATCTCGTAGGGCCGTGTGTTCCCGTCAGGCAGACGACGCTCCGAAACCCGACCGCCCCGTGCCCGCATATCGCTGACGAGGGCATCGATCTCCGTGGGCGACAGCAGACCTTCGGCGGGTCTCAGACCGATCCCGTCGTGCGAAGCGAGGAAGTTGAAATACATCGTTCCAGGCTGGGCCGGCGGCATGCGCATCAACCACTGAATGAGGCAGCGACAGTTCCCGTAGGTCAGGGCATAGAGAAGCAGGGGCGGGAGTGAAAAGTTGTAAATGCCGTGGGCCTCGTTGCCATTCCCAAAGTA